>CACYDF010000054.1 GCA_902773085.1 uncultured Erysipelotrichaceae bacterium | reverse complement strand
TCAGATTTATTAAATAAAGGAGAAATTGTTGATCAAAGAGTACTTCATCATAAAAAATGGGTAGAATCTTTCATTAACTTGTATCAAATAGATAAAAATAACATAGAAAACATACTAAAAAATGAAGTTGGTAAGACTTTTGTTAGTATTTTAGAGTGCTGTGGTATATTTAAAATCAATAATGATACCAAAAACGAGGTTCTAAAGTTCATTTCACAAATAAATAAATGATAAAATATATCTGTGAAAAGAAAGATTATTAATTCTATACTATTTACCGCTTTATTTTCCTTATCTTTGAACTCCTGCAACAAAAAAGAAGAACCAAACAGTACTAATAATGATTCGCAAGAAGATTTTGATGAGGATGAATTATTAGAAGACGAAGAAATAATTGATATTGATAAAGAAAATGATGATGAAGTAAAAGATGAAGGAGAAATAGTAGGTTCACAAGAAAAAGAATCTTATGAATATAAATATCTTCTTTCTACAAATCTAGAAGATTTATATGATACTGCTGAACAAGAACATATGTTCGAAGTTGGCGAAAATCCTAAGCTTAATCAAATAACAGCAACTTTAAAACAAACCAAATATGATAGTTCTGGTAATGAAGTTAGTTCAAGTAATATAACTGTTGATACTAATACATTCCAGTTTTTTATAAATGGAAAGAAAATAAATAAGACATATACATTTACAGTATCTGATATAGGTGTACAAAACTTAGTAGTTTCTTTTACATATCAATCCTTATCATTTTCTGATTCAATCGGATTAGTTGTATATACAGACAGTGCTGACTATAATGAAGAATCAAACTTATTACTTTTATCATACCCAAGAAGAAAATTCTTAATAAATTCAAATATTGATTTTTCAAATCTGAGAGTTGCAAGAAATGTTTCTTATATTGGGCTTGAAGAAGACTTTACAGTAACTAAAGTATTAGAATCTGGTGAATATGGACTTTTAGTTGATGATAAAAAATATTCAAGTTCTAAAACATATTCTACTAGTGGGCAGCACACTGCAAAAGTATTCTACATTGATAAGGAATTCGAAGATGAAATAAATAGTAAAACTGATTCACAGCTAGTTCAATATTACAATGGTTTAGAAACAAATGAAAAATTAACATTTAGTTTTAATGTTTATCAGCAAAATGAAATTAATGAATTAGTTATAGATCCAGAGATGTTAATTAATAGAGAGTATGAAATTGGTCAAAAATTAGACTTTACAAAACTCAATGTAAATTATGTAACTGAACAGTTAAGTTCAAACAATTCAAAAGCAAACAACAAAAGTGTTAAACCCGTTTTTAGCGGAGAATATTTAATTAAAAATGGCAATAATGTTGTTTCTGAATATACTTTTACTAGCACTAATCCAGTTACATTTACTATAGAAACAAACACAAGTGGTGTATCAAAAGAATCGAGCTCTTTTACTATTTCACCAGTGTTTGAGGCTTCATCAGTAGTTAATAATTATGATAATAGTGATGATATGATGAATGTTACTTTTACTAGAAACAAAGATAATTCATCAATATCAAATTTAGGGCTTTCTTCTAATAAAGGATACTTTACTCCAGATGAAGTTGAATGCAATTTTGGAGTTAGAGATTTTGTATATAAGACATATGCTTGCCCTTCAACAGGAAAAGTTCCTCTTGTAATTGTTCCAGTTGTTTATCCAAGTTCAAATAGAAAAATAGGGGTAAGTGACTATTCTTCAAAAGATTATCCATCATATGCTACTTCTAGTTATTGGGATGCAATATATAGAGCCTTTTTTGGAAAAGAGGGAGAAGGTGAATTAGATTCTCTAAGATCATATTACTACAAGTCAAGTTATGGGCAACTAGATTTATGTGGGCTTATGACTGACTATTGTTTTATTGAAGATGACTTACCTGATTTAGATTCAACAGTAGTAAATAATCTAAAAGCAGGTAATAGTTTTAATAGGGCAACATTATCTGCAAACTTAGCTAACTGGGCTAAGACTAAATACAACATTGATTCTAGATATGATTCTGATAATGATGGTGTAACAGATGCATTTATTTTTGTTTGGATTGGTCCAAGAACTAGTGAGTATACTTGTTATTGGGATTCAACTAACGTAGGTAATTTAGATTCAAAAAATAAAGAAGTAGTTTCATATTTATGGACTAGTGCTCTTAATACAATTCCTTATACAAGTAGTGGTGATTATACAAATAGCAAATTTAAAACTGCTGTTATTACTCATGAGTTTGGACATTTAATTGGTGCTTTTGATTTATATCCATCTTCAAATACTTATTATTCTTATTCAAAAGATAAAGATCCACAACTCTCAATTGTTAGTTCTAGTTCATCTGCCCAATATAAATATGCTCCAATGGGATACTATGATCAGATGGATCATGATGTTGGAGACCATAATTTATATAATAAGATGCTATATGGATGGATTAAACCATATATTATCTATGGAAGAAATGTAACAATAGATGTTAAATCTATTCAACACACTAATTCTGCTGTAATTCTTTACGATGATGACAAACAATTTGTTAAAAATAGCAATAATAAGATAGTTTTCTCGCCTTTTGATGAGTTTTTACTAGTAGATTACTATACAAATAAGAATTTAAACAAGGATAAACTCGTAAAACAGTACTCAATATCGCCATTACAAGGATATGGAGGCAGAATTTGCCATATTGATTCACGCTTAAAACTTTCTGGAAACTATATAAATGACTGTTCTACGCTTGTAAAAAACAAAAAATCATATAAAAGAGTCAATAAAAACACTTATTCTAGTGATAATTCATATTTTGAAGAGATAAGATGGATACAATCTACAGGATTCTTAACTTGTAAATCCCTAAGTAAAGCTTATACAAACTATTCACTAACAACAGAATCATTCTTCTTAGCAAATGGAATAGGAGCAAATAAGACATTTTCATTAAATGGAAAAGCAACAACATATGATCAAAACTATTCTCAGTCATTTGTAAATGGGAAAGAATCAAAAATGAATAATGGTAAAGTAAATAGTTCAGAAATAAAGTTTAATTCACTTATTTACTTATAAATTCATTTGGATTAAAAGTTTAAGATAGTAGTACAGAGAAAAGTTCAAAAAGTCAAAAATACGCTCATATAAGAGAAGAAATTTCAAGCAAAAAGGAAGAATAAGTAGATTCAAAAAAGAAATTTTGCCCTCATATAAGAGGAGAAAATTCATTTATTACAATAATAGATGATATCATGACAAATTAAATATATGAAGTCCATATATAGCGAGAAAAGGAGTATGAAAAAGCATAATAAAGGTGTTTTTCTTCTCTTGTATGAGAAGAAAAAGCGTTATTTAAGTAATATGTGAGTAAAATTAAATCATCTGACCAATGCGATAAATTTGCAAGGTAGCTTATGTAAAATAATTAAAATAATAAAATAAATATATATTGTAATTACTTCACATATAAAGCAATATATTTTAATGGAAACTAAGATTGTAACATGAATACATAGTAAAGCAGAAGTTATTAATACAAAGTAAATTGTTAGAAGATCGACGTGAACATTTATCGGAACAATATTACTGCAAGTATGATTCTTGACTAGTAATGGTCCTATGGAATGTGATTATTTTATTTTAAGAATAAAAGATCTATTTGATAAGTAATATTCATCTAAAATATTTTGCAAGTAGATAACGATTTATAATTTGCGAAATAGCAGGTAGTGTAAATAATATAAACAGGTATTTTAAGATTAGAAGATTCATTCTAGGCAGTCTATTTATGAGGCATTAAAAAAGGAAAATGCCCTCGAATACGAGAAGAAAATTCCTTTTAGCTGTAGTTATTCCAATGCGAAAATACCAGAAATTATTTTTTTGCTTTTAATATGGGTACTTATCACAATAAATACTTAAGAAAGATTATTTCCTATAATTATTTAAAATATTAATACAGGTAATTTTCAAGATCTAGATGGACTGCAAAGTTTTTTATATTTTGATAATTATACTAATGTGCAAATTATTATGCACGCTAAAACAAGATATATCTATTATTTTTGACTATTCAGTTAATAGCTAAAAAGCGAATTTCTCCTCTTATATGAGAAGAAAAAGGTATTTTTTAGTTTTTATATTTAACCTAATATTTACTTTTTAAAAGTTATATTTATGCAAATCTAATTTTTTTTATTTCTATCTTCAACTACTAGTTTTTGTACTTTTCAATAATAATGTTTTTTAATCTTAAAAAGGGAAAATACGCTCTTATACGAGAACAAAATGCTTTTTCATATGATTATTGAAAATAAGCAAATTATTTCGCTAGTTTATATTTCATATGCTTTTTTCTTCTCTTGCAAGAGAAGAAATGGCTATTATAGTTATAAATTTATGTATAAATTTGATTATTTTGCTAGTTTTATTAAAAACAGATATTTATGATATATTTCTTGTCAATTCTTGGCCATAAGCTAAAAAGTGATATAAATACGCGTCCTCTTTGTACATTTCAACGATTTTATATTTTATAAATAATTACTATTATTTAATTAAAAAACCCTAAATTTTACTGTTTTTACTAATAAAAGCGAGTTTATGAGGCAAAAAATTGCCTTTAAAACACCAATTTAGGGTTATTTTTAATGAAAATTAGTGATTTAAAGATTAAATGTATCTTTTAAGATCTTTACAAAGTCGTCTTCTTGGATTGCTCCTAATAGATTTAATTCATCTTTTCCATTTACTTTAAAAGAAATACTTTGTCCATCTTTACAAGCAAAGAATGAAGGAATGTTTGAAACAAGATATTTACTTGCTAATTCGCCAAATTTGTCAACATCAACTTTTACAAATTTAACGTTTAAATCTGATTCAACACTTTTCATTATACGGAGCATTACTTGACATGGGCCACACCAAGAAGCACCAAATTCAACAACTACATTACCGTCTTTAATGAGTTGATTAAACTCTTCTTCTGACTTAATTTCTACAATCACTTTAAGTCCTCCTTATCTAGTATTTATTATACTAAAAAAAAATATTAAAACACTACTCCAGTAAAAGAATATACTAGATAAAAAACAAATAAATGAAGGGGATAATAAATGTAGAAAATCCATTTCAAATTTTTGTTTCTATATCCAGATGAATAGTTATAAAAAAAGATAAATACAACAGATAGGACGTTATAAGTCCCTACTGGTATAAAAGAAGATTTTCCAGGATATAGATAAGCAGAGCCGGATAGTCTAAAGATCAAGTAATATATGGCACCAACAGTAAAGATTGAAAGCATTTCAAAGTACTTTGAAGTTTTAGGTAGATAAAGGTTTAAATACTCTTCCTTATCTACTTCTAATTCTTTTGATTTATTTGTTAGTATTTGTTTTGATAGAAGCCTTGCTAAATACATCATGAGGAAGAGCATTATTGAATAGCTAGACCAGTCTGTTTTAACTATATAACCAAAGGATGTTCCTGTATCAATGATGGATAACCATGCAAGTATAAAAGGAATAAAAGCAAGTAGTTTATATTTACCTTCCATCTCCAAGAAATAAATCATTAATACGCCAAAGAAAATATCCTTAAATGCATTACCTAAAATAAGATTATCCCTTGGTGCTATATTAAATATTAGTCCATATACATAGCCTATAATATCAAGTGAATACGAGAAAACGAAAAGTCTGAAAAGGTAATTCTTTTTGTTAGATGTATGTAACAATGATTCTATAGAACAAAAGGCAAATAATGGAAAAGCCATCTTACCAACTGCACGTAATATATAATAAGATGTTACCGGTACACTACCATATCCTGGTGAAATAAAAAACATTGCAAAATGATCAAGAGTCATTAGCAATGCTGCAATTATCTTTAAAGAGAAGGAACTTAATCCAATCTTGTTTTTCATTATTTATTTATAAAAAACATAAACGAATTAAAATATGGAGATAATGACAAATTTGCAAGTTTAACAAATATATCAGGGATAAAATAAGAAAGAGAAGCTGTACCTGAAACAAAAGAGATAACAACAGATAAAGTATTATTTAAAGCATGTGCTAATATTGAAGCAGAAATATCTCCTGTAATTAAATATGCAAGTCCAAGACAAGCCCCCATTAAAATGTATATTGGTAAATTTAGAACTTCTACTAATAATTGTCTTAATAAGTCTTTTATTGTACCATCAGCAAGAGAAACTCCGGCCTCTTGTAAAATTGGACCAAAGAGGATTTCAAGTAAGATGGTAAAACCATTAAAGTGAAGTAAGCCAAAAATTAAGGATGAAAAGATTAAACCTCTTAATCTATTCTTTTTTCCTATTGAATCTATTAATCCAATTCTATAAGTAAATTCTTCAATAATAGGAGCGAATAGTACAACTGGAACAATCATTAAAACAGCATATCCACTTGATAAAATGTCCTCAATACTTTGTTCGTTTTGAGAGACATAGGATCCCTTATAATTCATGCCATTTAAAATAGCTGTACTTATAATTGAAATAATAGTTTGAACTAAAAGTGCAAGACCAAGTAGTAATATACCCCATATATAGGTGTTTTTCTTTTTAAAACCAGAAAAGGCAATTTTAAAGAATTTGCCTTTTTGGAACAAACTTAAAAGGAGAATTATTCCTCCAAAGCCTAATACATAAGATATAAAGTTTACTAGTGCAATTAATAATGTTTCATCAATGATAAAGAAAGTTAAGAATATTGTAACAGGGATAGCAACAAGTTGTAATCCAAGAAAACCGACTAAAAAAAGAAGAATCTTAAAAAAAGTTGGAGCTTCTTCATTAAATCTTGATGGTAAAAAACAGATATCATTGTTTTTTTTGGGGTAATTTTGTGGCTCCATAGGATTAATATTGCTTTGATTGTCGTTTTGACTATTATTTTGTATTATGTTGATTTCGTCCATTTTAGTCTACCTGCCTTCCTTAGAAGTATACCACAATGACTTTTGTTTTGTTATAATTTAATGACTATGAGTTTAGCTTCGTGGATAGCCTTATTAATATTTATAGCGGTAATTGTTTCCTCTATACTAGCTTTAGTTATTGGATTTTATAGAGGTTTATTTAAAACAAGCATAAAAACATTCATTAAAGCTGGATTTATTGTCTTTTGGATCTTTTCTACCCCTGCAATTGCAAGAAGTTTTTCAAATATTGACTTAACTAGATTTGGAATACCTAATTTTATAGTTAATAATACAACTATAACAGTAACAACAGTTTCAGAAACAGTCGCTAATATTATTACTGCACTTAAGATAGTTTCACCAATAAATGGTCTTTCAATTTATTCACTCATTGTTACTATTACACATTTAATTATTTGTTATGGTGTTTTCTTTGTTATGATGTTTCTTTCAAATTTGTTAATAGACATAGTTGCTTTATTAATTTATAATGGTGTATTTAGATGGTTCTATCAAGTTGAGACATTTAAAGAGAATTATCATAGGCTTAAAAATGAAAGAGAATATAAAAAGAATTCAAGAGCACTAAGTGTTTTAGCAAAAGGTTTATTAAATAGTGATGGAACTATATTTGATAAAAAATCAAAGAAACCCCTACTTAAACTTGGAGGTGCTATTTTAGGTTTTGCAGTTCAATTTGTTTTTGCTCTAATTATATGTTCTCCAATAACTGCAATTTTTAGAATAGCTGAAAATAATAAAGAAGATGTTTTTGCTTTTACAAAAACTTTGGCACCATCGACAATTAAAACAATTGATGACACAAGTAACTTCATTGATGACTTTGCTTCATCTGCACTATCAAAGATTTATACTCTTCCTGGAGGATACTATCTTGATTCATTAATTATGAATAAAGTTAGTTCTCAAAAGATATATGGATATGAGATTAATCTTGATAGTTTAATTTCATCAATAACAGATGTTGCAAATCCAATAATGACAAGCGATTCAATCAGTTATCAAGAAGGATTATCATATGTAACTTATAACTATGCAACTCTTTTATCTGTTTCAACAATTGATGCAATGCTTTCATCAATCTTACTTCCAAAAAACTCTTCTTTTTATGCACTTATTCCTCCACTAATTGATGTTGGTTTGGCAATGATTTCAGCAAACACAGAATTTACTTTAGATATCCTTGACTTCTCTGATATCGACTGGTCAAACGATATTGAAGCTATTCAAAAAATTTACGACAAAATATATCCACTAACTATTAATACAATAATTGATGGAAAAGATATTAATCCTTATAACTTTGTCATGAAGACGTCAACTTACGACGATTCTACTATTAGCACTTTATGTGATGCTGCAAGAATTGTCGGCTCTACTAATGTAATAAATAAAAATGCACCAGTTATATTAAACAGTTTAGGAACTACTTTGAGTGCGTATGGATATGATCTTTTTCCAACTGAGACAGAGGCCTACAAAGACATTGATTGGGGTGAAGAATTTTATATTTTTGCTAAAGGTTTATTTAGACTATTAAGACTAATTGAAGTAGATATTCAAGCAAATATGAATTTCAATTTTATTCAAGAACAACTAGTAAAAGCTTTTAAAGTAAAAGAGAAAAGAGTAGTCCTAAGAGATATTATTTTAGGAGAAGATGGTTTACTAAATTCTAATCTATTTAGTTTGCTTAAAAAAGGTGATACAGTCCTTGTTTTACTAAACTCATTTTTATCGGATAATACATCAGGAATTAATAGTTATATAAGCAACGAAAAGTTTATAGAAAGTGTTAAAACTTTTAACAATAAAGATGTCAGTGAGATTAGATTAGAAGTTAGCTATATGTTTTCAATAATAGATATTCTTGCTGAACCATCTAATCCAATTCACTGGGATGATAATTTCTCTTTTACACTAAGAGAAAACTTTGATCAAGCAACTGCTCAAGAGATTTATGACTTATTACAAATTGCAAAAAATAGTATTGTTTTCTCATCAGTCTATCCAGTTATTTTAAAGTCATATTTAATTAATAATTATTCTGAGCAACAAGTTAAAGATTTCTTATTTGGTTTAACTCCATATAACTTTAATTATGATGATGAAAACTTTGTGAATGATATTTCACGTGTTATTCTTTCAATGCCAAAAATTGTAAATCTATATCAAAAGATAGAGTCAAATACAGCAACAAGAAAAGAGAAGATAGAGGCACTTGATGTTGAATCTATTCGTATCTTTTTAGATGTTATAGCTAATTCCAATTTCTTCAATCCTAATATTAAATATATTCAAAAAGATATTGAAGCAGAGAACATCAATATGGAAGTAGTTCTTAATAAATTATTTAACTCAGAAATTTTCTCCTCATTAAATTTTGTTTTACCAAGTAGAGAAAAAATAGCAACTGCTAATTGGGGTAATGGAACAATATCTAATATTAGACTTCCTAGTGGAAAAGAAATATCAATGCCTCAAGATGAGATAGGTAATATTTGTTTAATGATTAAATCAATAAAAGATAATACTGATTATTTTTCTTTAAACCTAGATACTTTACATCTTGCTGATCTTGACCACATAAATAGTTTCGAAAGTATTTTTGATTTAGCCTCAGCAACTGTTAATTCTGATTTATTTAGAGAAAGTGGAGTAAATTCAATTGTATCTAAGTTTGAAAAGTATTTTGAAGGTAAGAATGTAAACTTCTCTTTTAATGATTTACGTAATTATGCATATGAAGAAAAAAATAAGTATAAACTACTAGATGATTTATATTCACTTAAAATCATAAGTGCTTTGTTTAAAAAGCTTGAATACAACAAATTAGCAAGTGATCCTATTCCTTATTTAAGAACAATTGATTCAGATGAATTTAATGTCTTTTTAACTACTCTTACAATGACAAATTATTCACAAGATAGTCTTTCTGATCCAATGGCTAATTTTATATATTTGTCTTTACATAAGTTTGGAATATTTGATAAATATAATCTTCCAGATTTATCTCCTGATGTATTTAGTGTAAAGCAATATGCTAATTGTTCGTGGATTATTTCTACTGAAGAAAAGGTTTTTAACATTAATGAAAATGAATATGTATTTACTCTTACTAGTATTGGATCAGTAAGAAATATCTGTTCACTTTTCAATAAGTTAAAGAATGATTTTTATTTATCAAAGATAAAGGAAGGAGATTATTCTTCACTTGATTTTCGAACATATATTCAAGATGAAATAACAAGAGAAAATACATATGGAGCAAGTGTATTATCTGATATGTATATTAGAAAACTAACTGATATCTATGGAAGACATATAGTTAAAAAGTTATCTAATATTATTAAAGATATTCCTTCTTTCTTCTTTGATGCTTATAAATATATTGATTCATCTCTAGTATATGGAAGTGATGCTCTTGATGGAGTAACAATGGGACAAAGTTTATATGATATAAATGAAGCTCTAGTTCTTCTTACTAAGAAAGTAAATGATAATGAATTAGTCGCAAGTAGAATGAGCCAGTTTGATAAATTATTTTCACTTAATAATATTGAAGGAGAAGAAGATTTAGTTAATCAAATATCAAATAATTTCAAGGCCTTAGGAAGAAGTAAACTTCTTTCAACTCGAGCAAGAAATAATTCATTTTCACCTTTTGGATATTATATGTATTCTTTAACTGAAAAGAATGTTTCATATTCAAAATATTTAGTAATGGGTGGAGAAAATAATGCAAGTAATTTATCAAAGATTAAAGGAATAATTTCAGAGATAGATAATAAAGATATTAGTAATGATTTAACAACCAACTGGGAAAAAGAGTTTACTAATTATTCTTCCTTAATCTTAAATGGAAATAATATTAACTATTCATTCTTTGATTATTCATTTAATAAAGAAGTTGAACCATTAAGAAACATTTATGATTCATTAAATAATTCATTATTCTTACACCAATATTTGATTTATCGAATAAAGAGAATTTGTGCTGATTTTAATTTAGATAACTTCTTAAAAGATTCATCAAGTAGAATTATTCATCCAATAAGATTTGATGTGCATTTAACTAATTCAGATGAAGATACTAAGTACTATTCTCATGATTATAATTTAATATTTGATATTCTTTCTAATGATAATTATGGAGCAAAAAACATACTCACAAATAAAACAATGCCAGAATATCTTGATAGTTCAAATGCAGAAATAATATATTTATTTTCATCACTTAATATTCTTGAAAATAACTATAACTATATCATTTATAACCTACTTAATACTACTCTTTTCAAACTAACAAATTATTTGTCTAATCCAACCATTTATTATTATCAAGAAGAAGCTAAAGCAACAAGAATAAAAGAAGTAATGAAAAATAATCCATACTTTAATAAAGATGATGATTTAGAATTATTAAAAGGCACTCTAGACCACTTATTTAGTGTTAAAGATAAATCATATTCTAGCCTTAGTGATATAAAAAACAACTTTGATAATAACTTCTTTACAAGTCTCTTTGAAAACACTTATATAGAAGATTATAGAAGTTATTTAGCAAGTGAACTTGTTGCAGGACTAATTACAAATATGTTTAATGCTGCTGAAGAAATAAGTTCGTATTTTAGCCCATACTCGGCATATAATTACTACAAATATAATAATCAAGATTATTATTATATCAATGGTGATATAGGCTTAGAAATCGATAATCTGATTAATCAATAAAAAAGGCTACTAGTGATAGTAGCCTTAATATTAAGACAAAGAGTAAGGGAGTTATTTACTCTTTTCTAATCTTACCTTGTCTAGAATGAATTCGATATGAACCGCCTTGAGTCTTAATTAATTCTTTTGCATAGTCAATAGCTTCTTTTTGAGTATCAAAGAGTTTAATTGCTCTTTCACCATTTTCAAGTTTGACTTGCCATTTACCAGATTTTTGTTTACCAACATGATAGACTCTGTGTTCATTTTCTTCGCTAGGAGCACTTGCTGGAACTGGAGTTGGATGAGATGGTTTTTTAGCAGGAACTTTAACATTAAGAGGATTATCATTCTTAACTTGTTTTTCAGCTTTGAAATCTGGTTCTACTTTTTTAGGTTCTTTTTCTTTAGTAGCAGCTTTAGTTGCAGGTGCTTTTGCACTTGCAGCAGGAACTGGTTTAATTTTTACTGCTTCTTTTTTATTTTCTTTAGCAGTTTCTTTTTTCTTTGGCTCTTCTTCAGGTTTAGTTGCTGGAGATTGATCTAAAGTTAATTTCAATTCATTAACTGGAGGATTTTCAACTGGTTTTAATTCATCATTATCATCAAGTGAAAAAGTAATCTCTTTATTTAATTCAGGAGATTCTTCTTTTTCATCAAGTTTGTTATTTGCAAGAATATCAGATAGTGATGCTTTAGATAAGTTTAAAGTAATATCTTCTTCAGTTTGTTTATTTTCATCAGTTGATGGTTCAGCTTTATTATCTTCAATTGATGCAAATCCAAGTTTGTCATCAAGTTTAACAGCAACTTTCTTTTCCTTATGGTCTTTATCAATGCAACTCTTCCATAAGTAAACAAGGAAACTTAATACAATGCAACCAACACCAGCTGATGCAGTTACAATAATTGTTAGTTTTCTATTATCTTCATTTACAAAATCAAAGTAATCATGTAATGGTTCAACTTCAAAGAAGATTTGACTTACTACCATATATACAAGGTAGGCTGCAGGAAGAATAGCACCAAGTAGGAATGTAGAAACTTTATGTCTATTGAATGATTCAGTATAAATTAATGAATATAAAGCAAGAACAGGGATGATTGTCTTTGTAAATAAAAATCTGTTATATGAAAGGACATGATCTAAATCAAAATCAAGTGGGAGTCTTGCACCATAATAATATAAAAGAGCGACAACAGAACCTATTGTTCCAACAAACTTTAATAAAGTGAAAACTTTCATAACAGGTTTGTTTCTAATGTAAGCAATAAGTTCAGCACCAAATAAAAGAAGTGATGTAAGACCAACAAACATTGCGCTGATCATATCGTAATCTAAATAACTATGTAAATCGACAGTGTCAATCTTTGGATTTAAATAGTTAAAAAACAAATTTGTTGCAGCTAAAGCAGCAAGCAAAGCGATAATTAGATTTAGTCTAATTGATGATAAAATTTTTCTTTCTGTCATAATTTAACCTCGAAAAATAGAAATTATATAAATATAATTTAACGATATTATTATAATATTATAAACAAATATTTCAATAATAAAAGAAAAAATCAAAAATGAGCAATATTGTTTATATATCAAGAAATCTATGGTGATAGGATAAATTCTCATATCAATTTCACCTAAAGTGGTTTAAAATATTTAATATGGCTAAAGAAATAATTGGCATTGATTTTGGAACAGCGAATACAAGAATTTATTCTTCTTTAACTAAAGGAGTAGTTTTTTATGAACCTACTAGTATTGCTCTAGATTCATATACCGGAGATATAAAAGAGGTAGGTTTTCTATCTAAAAAAATTCAAGATCGAACACCTTACAATATTACAGTTATCGGTCCAATTAAAAATGGTCAAGTATATGATGTTGATGTTGCAACAGAATTTTTAAAGAAAGTTTTTAAAGATTTACGACTAAACTCAATTATTAGAGGTATAACAGTTGTTTTATCTTGCCCAAGTGAATCTTCTAAAGTTTCTCAACAAGCATTAATTGAAATTGGTAAAAGAATACAGGCAAAAGAAATTTATATTGAAAGTAGTGCTAAACTTGCTGCTTTAGGTGCAGGAGAATCAATTGATTCACCTGAGGCAACACTTGTTTGCAATATTGGCTGTGGAGTAACAGATATTGCATGTTTATCTTTAGGTGAAATAGTTGAATGTACTAGTACATATATAGCTGGTGGATCTTTTGATGAAGCAATAAGAAGAAACCTTATTTTAGAACAACATATTCAATCAGGACTTAGTGCTTGTGAAACAGTAAAAAAGAAGATTGGAAATTTATCAAGTAATAGTGAAAATAAACTTTCTGAAATAAAAGGAAAAGATACAATTACATCTTTACCTACTTCAGCAATCGTATCTTCTTCTTTTGTCAAAAAAAGTATTCAACCACTATGCGATATTATTGCAATGAAAGTCAATGATGTTATCTTAAATTTGTCATCTGAACTTTCGTCAGATCTAGTTTCAAATGGATTACTTCTTACTGGTGGAAGTGCACTTCTTCCAGGACTAAAAGAATATCTTTCAAGTAGATTATCAATACCAGTTAAAGTTGCTGCTGAACCAGAAAATGCAACGATAAATGGTCTAGGTGTCTTCATCGAAAAATTATTAAATAAATAGGAGAAATATTATGGTAAAAATAGAAGAATTAAAAAAAGAAAAATTAGAAGCATTGAAAGCTAAAAATACTAATAAGTCAAACCTGTTATCTGTTGTTATTTCTTCATATCAACTTGCTGAAATTGAAAAGAAAGCAAAGGGTGAAGAAATGAATGATGAAAACATGCTTTCAATTTTAAACAAAGTATTAAAAGGTTTAGTTGACGAAAAAGAAATGTATGCTAGTAATTTAAAAGAAAAAGAAGCAAGAGAAGTTGAAGAACAAATTAATATCATCAAATCTTATTTACCTAAATTATTAAGTGAAGAAGAGATAAAAGATATCATAAAAAAATTAGATAAGAAAGATTTAAAATCTATTATGCAACACTTTAAAACAGAGTATGCTGGGAAAGTCGATTTTTCTTTAGTTGCTAAAGTTGCTAAGGAGCAATAATCTCGTAAATTAGTTAAAATGCGCTATTCAAAAATAAAGCGAATTATAAGTAAAGCGAAAGTAAATAGATTTGATTTTTTGTTCTATTATTCTCAAAAAGACTACGTTAACTATATGTATTATTCAGATAGTTATTTTCGTATTCCTTCTTCATATTTGAATAAGTCACTTCTTACTCAATCTCTATCTTTAACAATGGCATGTTTTGCTTCTGGTGAACATGACTATTCTTCAAAATTTCAAAACGGGATAGACTTACTTAATAAACTAAAATTTAATAATATTGATACAAATGTTGATTTCAAAAATAAACCTAATGCAGATTCATTAGGCATCGTTTTTGCATCTAAGAAAATAAGAAGATACACCCTTGTTGTTGTCGTAATAAGAAGCGCAAATTACGAGAGTGAATGGGCATCAAATTTTAAGATAGGGAATGATAAAAATTCTATTTATCATAAAGGCTTTTTTGAAGCTAGCGAAATCTTTCTAGAATCATTGAAAAACTATCTACTTAAATATAAGATTAAAGGGAAGATTAAACTTTGGTCAATGGGTTTTTCTAGAGGTGCAATTTCTAACAATATTGCTTCTGGAAGAATCGATGAGATGATTGAAAACCATAGATATATTTTTGATAAAAAGATTAAACTTAAAAAAGATAATTTTTATTCATTTTGTTTTGAATCTCCGCGTGGAGTTTTCTTTGATGAATCTAATTATCCTAAGAGTGAAAAATTTAATAATATATACTGTATTCTTAATTATAATGATCCAGTCACAAAGGTTGTTCCAAGGATATTAAATTGTTCTTATTTTGGTAATGAGCTTTATCTTCCTGATAGGTTAAATAATTATGACTTTGATGATAATTTAGAAAAGGTAAAAAGTCAGTTTGAGTTAATGCCAAATTATCAGCAACTTGGTCGATATTCTATCTCAGATTTTTCAATGGTTGTTGAATCAAGACTTAGTAAAATATTTGCAAGCAAAAACAAAAACTTAATCAATTGGACTCAAGGATTATTTCTTGATGAACTAACTGATCTTCTTGGTGAATATGCAGTTGTATCAAGAGACAACTATACGGCTTTATTTCAAGATGGAATTAGATCTGCACTGATAAAATATTTTTCAAGTGATGCAGAAGGGAAAAGTTTTCTTTCTTCTATTAAAACTAAAGATAAAACAGAATCAGCAAGTGTTTCAGCCTTTATAAAAAAAGTTAAACAGATTTTAATGTCTCATAAAGAAATACTTTTTCCTCTACTAGATAAGAATAATTTAAATTCTATTAAAAGTGCACATAGTCCAGAATTATGTTTATCTTTTTTAAGAAGTATGGATTTAAATTATACAAAAGATATTATCAGGCCTGATTTAAGAGGAAGATATTATAAAGTTCAAATTAATAATCATAAAGCAACTTTTTCTATTCTTGCAGATGAAAAAGAAATAATTAATTATGTAAATGGAGATAATGTAGATTTAGATAATAAGTTTATTCAAGATATAAGAGATAAAAAAATAGATATTTATCTTCCTGCTGATAAAGAATATGTATTACTTCTTAATAAACTAAATAGTGATGAATGCAATATTAAAATATATGAACCAAACGAAAATAGGTTCAATGAAATAAATATTGAACCTATAGTCGAAAATAATAAACAGGTTATAAAGCTTTAACTTTTTAAAAAGACGCCAGCTAGGATATCTTCAGTAAATTCTTTTTCTTTATGATTAGCTTTTTTATTTGAATCTTTTACAGCAAGTTCGTTTTTTAATACACAGGTTAGAACATCGATAGCTCTATTTTCATCTGCATTATTGTTAATGATCAAATCTGCATAATTAGAACTAGGTTCAATTATTTCAGTATACATAGGTGCAACTGTTGCAAGATATTGAGTAACAATATTTTCATAAGTACGATTTCTAACTTTATGATCTCGAATAAATCTACGTAAGAATCTTATTTCTGGATTTGCATTAATAAATATTTTTAAGTCAGAGAGGTTACGAAGTTTCTTATCAACAAGGGCCATGATTCCTTCGATAAGAATTAACTTATTAGGTTTTACATTTTCATATTTATCAGACCTATTTAAAATAGTATAGTCATAGATAGGTTTACGAATTTCTTTTCCTTCTTTTAATAAAGAGACATGTTTTCTAATCATATCCCAGTCGAATGCTTTAGGATGGTCATAGTTAACTTTTCTTCTTTCTTCGATAGGAATATCTTGATTAATATAATAGTCATCAATTGAAAGACGTGTAATATTTTTCTTTCCAACATTTTTAATTACTTGATCACTAATATATGATTTTCCTGAAGACGATCCACCACCTAATAAAATAATTCGATTCATATTATTCCTCCCTTGTAAAAAAAGCCATTAATATTTCTAATGGCTTATCAAATATAAAATAATAGTTAAATCCATACTAATTATTTTGAAGTTGGTTAATAAAGATATTTCTAAATTCACGGATAGGTATATTATCCATTACACCTAAATGTGCAATAGCTACTCTTCCAGTTTCTTCAGAAACAATAATAGTGATAGAATCAGTTATTTCTGATATACCAATTGCAGCTCTATGTCTTGCGCCAAATTTACCTACAAAAGTGTTATTAGATGGTGGATAGTAAACTGCGGCAGCAATAATACGAGTATCTTGAATGATTAATGCACCATCATGTAATCTAGTTCCTTCGTAAAATATTGATTCAACTAATTCAGGAGTAAAGGTAGCATTAAGCTGAGTTCCAGTTTTAATAAAATCACTTAAAGAATTTTTTCTTTCAATAGTAATTAAAGCACCAACTTTATTTTTACTTAACCATTCGACAGTTGTTACCATATTGTTAACAAATGTATTTAAATCAGTTTCAGTATTGTTTTCAAATTTCTTGTTTATTTTTTCATTAATTAAATGTTTAGCAGCATATTTTCTAATGTATCCAGAGTTAACTAAACAGAAAAGCAAGTTTCCACTCATCATAAATACAATAGTTAAAAATGGAACAAGTTCAAGATTAAATATAAGTGATGTTACTAAAAGTGAAAAGAAGATTACATTATAGATAATGACTAACTTCCTTTTTAATGTTGCACAAACAAATAGGGATAAAAGGAACATTACTAAAACAGTAAAAATGAAATCAATCAATGAAGATATATCGTAGAAATCAACTATTTGAACGCTTCCTAAAATTAATAATGTATTTAACCTCATAAAAAATACCTTACATATTTATTATAAAGTTGATTTTCTAAAAATGCAAAAAAAACAATTAAAATTGCACATTAATTATTGAAAACAAGTTGTTTTTACCTTGAATAATAATAGAAAACGCTCACAGTTTTTAATAAAAATAGTTGCAATGTCGTTTTTTTTGTTATAATTTTTATTGGTTATCAAATATAAGGAGGAAAAAATGAAAAAAAGATTTATTCCATTTTTATTAATAAGTACGTTATTTGCTTCTTGTTATTCAGAACCAACTGACGATTTTAAGAAAAACGATACAAATAAAACTGGTCAAACATCTGTTTCTGAAGATACAAATTCAGCAAATGAAGAGACTAAGCCAAATTCTGAAGATACAGGTTCAGAGCCAGGTGATAACACAGAAGGTAGTGAAGATCCAAAACCAGGCGATGACACTGGAGGCAATGAAGATCCAAAACCAGTTATATACCAAGTTACTTTTGTATTTGGTAATGGACAAAGTGATTTAGTTGTGGATTATGAGCCAGGTGCTACAATTGAATATCCAGCAGTTCCAACAAGAAGCGGTTATACTTTTGAAGGATGGGACAGTGATATAACAGTAATGCCTGAGAAAAATATTACTATAACTGCTAAATGGAAGACAGTTAAAACTGAAAGTACAGTTACATATGATTTTAATGGTGGTATTTATGATTATGGTGGAAACAAAACAAAGTATTCAGTAACTGGGAAAATAGGTGATCCTATTCCTAGCCTCCCTGGCAACACTAATAACTATAAAAAAGAGCATCATAAATTTGTTGGATGGGAACCAGCATTAACTGTTTTCCCAGAGGAAAATACAACATGTTTTGCTCAATGGCAAGAAGATCCTAAATATTCTGTAACTTTTGTGTTTGATAATGGTACAGCTAATCAGGTTGATTACTATTATGTTGGAGATAAAATTAATTATCCAGCAAATCCAACAAAGAGTAACTATACTTTTGATGGATGGAGTAGTGATGTAGAAGTAATGGGTAATGAAAATATAGTTATAACTGCTAAATGGATTTCAATTAATACTTATAAATTGACATTTAATTTTAATGGTAATGGTCAAGAAGATTCCGAACAATTTTTAACATATGGAACTAGTTTTAGTAAACCAACTCCAAATCCTAGAAAGAATTATACTTTTGTAGGATGGGATAGTAGTTTAACTTCAATGCCTAATGAAAACTTAACAATTAATGCTATTTGGAAATATAATCTTGCTCCTGGAGCATATAAAGAAGAGACTTTGAATTCTGAAAATCCATCACCAGATATTTCTTATGAAGCTATGTGTGGTAATCATTTCGCAATTAGTTCAAGTGGAGAATTAACACGAACTAGTACAAATCCTCTTCCAAATACATCAAGTAGGCTATATTATATAGTTTTTCCTGAAACTGTTAAAAGTCTAGGAAGTGGTGTTTTTAGCTCAATGTATAACATTATCGGTGTTGATTTAAGGGCAACACAAATTACTTCAATTCCTAATGGAACTTTTTATAGTAACTATGCTGAGGGAACTGCATCAGGTCCTGGTCAATATAGTGGAAGGAATTATAATGGACTTGACAGGGCATACCTACCTAATACGGTAACTTCAGTAGCAAAAGACATAATAAGTGGTAATAATCCTAAAATTAAGCTTTACTTTGATAATACTGATAAAGCTGCCATTACCACACTTAAGGCTAATAAGCATGGTGGAGCTACTTATTATTATCTTGAAAAATCTGGTAGTTTTGCGACTGCATAATAACTAAATCATTATAAAAGTAACACTTCAGTAGTAACGGATTAATACATATTCTTTATGTGTACAAACTGCTTTCGTTTATCAAATTAGTTTGTTCTTATATTAAAGTCTATAATTATATGTTTTTTGATTGCTAATATTTTTTACTATAATTAATAATGATAGAATAAATGCATGAGTAATGTATTTAAAGATATTGAAGCAATTGTATCAAAAGATATTCCTTTAATTAGTAATATAGCAAATGTCAGTTCTCTTCTTAATAAGATGGAAGATATTAATTGGGTAGGGTTTTATTTAGTTAAAGATGACTATTTATATCTTGGCCCATTTCAAGGAGAAGTAGCTTGTACTATTATTAAAAAAGGCAAAGGTGTATGTGGAACTTCTTTTGAAAAGAAAGAAACAATTATTGTTGATGATGTAACTAAAATTAAAAATCATATTGCATGTTCATCTTTAACAAAAAGTGAAATAGTAGTACCAATACTAAAAGAAGATAAAGTAGTTGGAGTTATTGATGTAGATTCAACTTCTTTATCTAGATTTACACAAAAAGAAAAAGAATTACTTGAACAAGTTGCTTCTTTACTAAGTGATTTATTTTAATTCGCCTGGTTTTATTAAATTAAGATTTACATGGCAGTAGCCATTTGGATTTTTATCTAGATAATTTTGATGAAATTCTTCGCCTTCATAAAAGTTATCTAGTTTTTTTATTTCAGTTACGTAATTATCTTTTACTACTTTTGAAAAATAATCTTTAATAATTTTTTCATCTTCTAAGTCAACAAAGTAAATTCCACTACGATATTGAATACCTTCATCTTCGCCTTGCATATTTACTGAGTATGGGTCAACAAATCTAAGGAAATGCTCGCAGATCTTTTCTAACGAAATAACTTCTGGATCATATTCAAGTTTTACACATTCAACGTGCTTACTTTGTTGGGATTTAACTTCTTTATATGTTGGATTTTTTGTTGTTCCATTAGCGTATCCAACCTTAGTTGAGATTATTCCTTTTAATTTTTTATAGTATGCTTCGACTCCCCAAAAGCATCCACCAGCAATATAAATAATTTTAGTTTTCATTTTTAAACAGTTTCCTTTGAATTAATTGAGTTAGATAGTTTAGTAGTAATGCACTACCTAAACAAATACCAAAAGTGACTAAATAACTTACTGGGTAAAAAGCAACTCCGTTACTTGCATATCCATACCAGTCATACTTACTATCTACACTTAAATCTGGATTAAGATGGATAAGAACATTTATAAAATAATAAAGTCCATATATGTTCATTGAACAGGTAGTAAGAAGAGAAAACCTAAATTTATATTTAGGTTGGTCATCAAAAAATATAAATGATACTACTCCTAAAACAGGAACAATTAAGTGGAAAAAGAAATTAGTATTTGCATACATATTTACAAAGTTATTATTTATTAACATTATGGGGATAAAAATAAACAATACAGTTATAAAAGTAACAAGTAAAGCTACTACTCCAACAAACTTAAATACATATACTACAAAAGGAACTTTTTCTTTTTTATTTAGTAATACTAATAGCTGATAGATAAATAAAGCAAGGCTAGCACCACCTGCAAAAAGATTAGATTGCCAAGTATAATATTTTATATTTTCTATTCCGTGTCCTTCTAAAGTTAAAGACTTATTAGGCCATAAACTTGCAAGAGACATAATAGTAGCAAAAACTACTAAGATGAAAATAAGTAAATTAAGAGATAAAGAAATAATTAATCTAGTTTTTTTGTTCATATAATTTATTCATTTCTTCTTGCATTATATCATGAACATATATAGCTAGTTCTTTCGATGAATAGTTTTTATATTCATCATAAGTAATTGCTTTTACTATTTTATATTTACAATGCCTAATTTTAAAAATATTGGAAGTAATATCTTTGTCATATGTTATTAAAGAAATAACAATAGGTTTCTTACTATCAAGGGCAAGATGAAAACTACCTGCTTTCAATTCAGAAATAGTAGCATCTTTCTTTTGATTTCTTGTTCCTTCTGGATAGATACCAATAGAGACATCATTAGTTGAAAGAATTTTAGTAGCATCTTTTACTATTTTTGCTTCTTGTCTAAGATCATTTCTATCTAGAGGGAGATATCCAATTCCTGATATTGTTTTACCAACAAAAGGTATTTTAAATAATGACTTCTTTCCAATAAATAATAATTTGTGATTTTGTAAATAATAATCAGCAACTACTGAATCAAGATTAGATTGATGATTACATATTAATAAGAAATTTGAATGAAGATTATCAACAATTTCTTTTCCAGAATATTTAACCTTTATATTAAATAATGATAATCCAACAATATTAAGTAATTGCATTACAAATCGATAATATCTACTATATGAATGAGGTTTATTCTTATTTACTGTAAAAACTAGTAAGCCCCATAAAATAAAGAATAATAAAACAAAGCCAATAATGTAAATGAAAACAAAACCAAGATATAAAAATATCATTGGTAATAAAGAATAATCAAAACTAAAATAAACGGTTGTAAAACTAAGTGCAGCAGATAAAAGAATAATATATAGTTTAATCATTTACTCTGACTGAATAAGTAGTAACTCCTAAGACTGTTTCTCCATCGATTTGAAGAGCAGTTGGTTTATCAAATTCAACCTTGATATCTCTACCAGTATAATATGCAGTCATCTTTTTATTATTACCAAGTTTTCCTTTAAATATGGAAGGGAAGACCATTAAAGTATGTATTTTACTTTTTCCTTTAAAGATAACAGTTGTAAGTGTTTTAGGTTTTTTAAGTCTATCTTGATCTGGAGCGATATTCATCCCTCCTCCATAAAACCTTCCATTCATTGTTGGAGCAAGCCAAACATGTTTATGGTAATATTCTTTTCCATCAATAGTGAGTTTTGCTTTTACTCTCTTGAAGTGAAATAACAACCCTTTAATCGCAATAGCAGTATAGTTAATAGGCTTATTTGATTTCTTTTTAAGTTTATCAGCAACTTCGCAGCAGTATCCATCAATACCATAACCTATTCCATTAATAAACTTTCTTTTCATTCCATTAACTTCAACAACAGGAAGATTATAGATATAATCAGTTATTTCAAGAAGTTCGTTTTTACCATTATTAATATCATTGATAAAATCATTTCCTGTTCCAATTGATTTGAAGAATAATTTAGGTTTAAGTTTAATATCACCGATATCATTTACAAATCTATTTAAAGTTCCATCTCCACCAAGAAGAATGATTTTGTCTTCACTTTTTAGTGGTGTAACAAAAGAGACAATATCAATATTAGCTAAGCTAATTAATTTATGTTCATCTTGTAAAGTTTTTGAAAATTCTTTTGCAAGAGTTTCACCAGTATTATTATTGGCTTTTGAATTATATAAAACGTATAACATACTAACCTCCTTAATTAACTATAATAATTTAACAAATTATTAAAAAATATGAATAGTTTTATTTTTTAATTATTACTAATATGGTAAAATAAATTAGTTATGAATCACAAGATAAAACTAATTTCTACTCTTTTTTTGCTTCCTTTTTTAATGGCAGGATGCGCTTTTGCTAGTGCACCTTTGACTGATGAAGAAAGCATAGTTACTGATAATCCTACTTCTTTAAAGTTTGATAAAGAGAATCTTTCTTTATACGTTGGTGATAAAGTAAAAATTAATCCTATTTTTGCTCCAGCAAATTGTAATAAGAAATTAGTTTGGTCATCTGATTCACCAAGTATTGTTGGAGTTGATGACTCAGGTAATATTGTTGCTAAAAAACAAGGTAAGACAACTGTCTCAGCAAAGACTGTTAATGATTTAGTTGCAACGTGTGAAGTAACTGTATTAGATTTTGAAGTATCAAGTATTACACTAGAAATGAATGAAATAGAAATGGCTGTTGGCACTACGTATTCAATTAGTAATTATAGGATTGAGCCAAGTAATGCAACTGCTAATATTAAATTTGAAGTTGCAAGTTCTTCTTCAACAATTTTATCTGTTGATTCTTCTGGTTTACTTAGTGCACTAAGCATGGGAGAAGGGTTAGTCTACATATATGATGATGCAAATGAAAATAATGCATTTAATCAAAATAGTGAAGTATATGCATCACTACGAGTTACTGTTGTTGAAAGGTTAGATTTTGTAATCACTAGTACTGTAAATGCACCTTTTTATCCCAGTGCAACTATAGATGTGAATTCAGATAATGCAACTAATATTACAATTTGTACTTTTAATATGACTCAAACTATTCCATATATATCTGGAAGTCAAGTTAGTACGATGTTTAAAAAATATAGTAGTACTTCAAACATATATAAAAAATATTCTAATTATTATGCTTTTGAATTTGCAGGAGGTGCAATTAGGCTATATCCAGATAATAACTTAATGGTTTTACATGATTGGCATAAATTTATATCACCATATTTTTCTACAAATAATGGATATCCACTCGATGTATGTTCTCCTAGCAATAATACTATTTTAAGAACTTCAAATAAAACAAAAGAGATTGTTAGCCATACATCAGATATAAATATCTTGTTAACAAATTATTTACTTAAACTTGTTGAATTTAATGGAGAGATCTATCTCCCTTTTGATATGGCTTCATCATTTGTTTTTCATGATATCGCCAATTTCGTTTATGACGGAACAAGAATTTATGATACAAGTGTGTGTTCGGATGACAGTAATGCTAGTAGAATTCCATATATCTATAGTTCGGAAAATGCATTCTCATTTTATGATGATAATTTCGAACACATAACTTTTTATAAACAAAGTAATGTCGGAACAAATCAAAAATATGTTTATCGTGCAACTCACGGAGATGACTATAGTCTTTATATTAATGCACAAATGGTCTTTAATAATGATGGAACAGGAACATATGTTTGCGGTGTTAATAACGATGGTTCTTACACCAATTTTAGGAATGACCCAGATATTTATAATGCTTTTTCTTTTACATACGAAGAAGATACAGAAAAAAAACTTATTAAAGTTAAAAAGAGCGGTAGTTCAAATTATAATTACTATATAGCAACACGTGCATCCAGATTTGGTAAAAACGAATTTACATCTGGATACAAGGATTATTGGTATAACTCTTTATGTTTAAAACTTGACTTTTTCTATGGATTAAAGTGGAAGCTAACAAGTGGTAGTTTTGTTGATTATTTCAAAAGTGCAGAATTATCTTTATATAAAAATTCATTTAGTAGTACTGCTCCAGATCTTGAAAGAAAAGATACTATTTATAACTTGTATAGAAGCGCACAAACAGTTGATCAAGCTTCAAGAATAGTTGCAAATATATTTTCATATTATTTTGGAGAAGGGCATTCTGGTTATACTTCGCCTTCTCCTCTTGGTTCATATTCTACATTTGCTGCAAATAGAACAAGTTCATTTAATAGAAGTCAAAGAAGAATAACGCTAAGTAA
This sequence comes from uncultured Erysipelotrichaceae bacterium, assembly GCA_902773085.1. Lineage (GTDB taxonomy): Bacteria > Bacillota_I > Bacilli_A > RFN20 > CAG-288 > Enterosoma. Next base: position 8,174 of record CACYDF010000054.1, on the reverse strand, counting down.
TACAATTAGTAATCTTCAAAATAGAAAAACAGCTGCACAAGGAAGTACAGCTGATGGGGTTTATTTTGATTCAGATAAACGACTTGCTATCTTGCAATTTAGTTCTTTTTCAACTTCTCCAATTGATAGTGGAACAAATTATACATCATTTGAAAATGATGATAGCTTAGTTTATTCTGGTGATAATAATATTAACCATTATTCTGTAAATGAAGAAGGGTTTAAGAATATTGCTAAGCAACTTACTATAATTAATAGAACTGCATCAGTTAAAAATATTATTTTTGATACAACTACTAATGGAGGGGGTCAAGCAAGACTTATTCCTTTGCTTCTTGCTTTTATGACTAAAGATCCAGTGATGGTAGTAAGAAGTACTGTAACAGGTGGAATTACTGAATATCATTATACGGTTGATTTAAATGGTAATGGTACATATGGAGAAGATAGTGATACACTTGCAACAAGATTTAAATTCTTTATTCTTCAATCAAGTTATTCATTTTCTTCTGGAACTGCTTTTAGTGCAGCTGCTAAAAATACAGGTGCAGCAACAATATTAGGAGATCAAAGAAGTGGTGGTGGATCATGTGTTGTTGCATATGGAAATGATGCGCTTGGTAATTTATTTAGAATTTCAGGTACATTAGAAATAATGATGCCTGATGGTAATGGTGGCTTTGCTTCAGATGATGATGGAGTTCTTGCTGATCAAGTAATTGATAGAGATTACTTCTATAATCCAAATGCTCTTGCAACTACAATTACTAATCTAAATAGAGATTAAAAAAAGGTTCACTTAACTAAGTGAACCTTATTTATTAACCATTAATTTTCTTTTCCAGTTGAGCAGCAAATTCTTTACTTTTTTCACCAATAACAAAGACAACTTTATTATTTGTAAAAAGAACATCTTTATATATTTCTTTTATTTTGTCAATATCAACTAGAGTTATATCATTTAGTTCTACTGATACTCTTGAGCCAGTAGAAGTAATTGCTTTGATGTTTTTTTTACTACCAAATAATTTTGCTAAATCACTAGTTGATTCATCGACAACTTGTGATGCAGCTTCTTCACTTTCTTGAATCTTTTTTTTCTTTTGGATGAAATAAACTAAATAAGCAATTAGTCCAATAACTAATATAGATGCGACAATTATAACAACAAGTACAGCTGTATTCATTTTATTCCTCCTTTAATTAAATGCTTTTTTGACTCTTTCAAGATTTGAGATATTTCCTAAATGTATCAAATACATTTTTTTATTTGATTTTGATACTTTAAAACTTTTAACTTTTTCGTCTTCTTTAATCCCATCATGGAATAAATCAATAGGTGAAGAAATGTTAACTTCAACTATATCATTAATTGAAAGAATTCCTTTATCCACACTATTCTTATTAAGTTTATTTTTAATAGGTGCTACAAGAGAAAATAATAAATTATTTTTATTAGATAAATCAATAGGCATATTTAAAGAATTTAAATATCCTGAACTTCCTATACTAGTTCCTAAAACTAGTCCATTGGCTTTCATTTTAAAAATAGTATTTGAATTAACTACTAGTTCTATTTCAATTGGTTTATTTTCAATAAAGTAAGTATCATTTACAAATAATAATTCTTTTTTATTTACGTTAAGTAAATAACAAGGAATTTCTTCTAAAAAGAAATCACTAGCTTTTTCTAAAGCAGAAGCAAATTTATCAATTGGATAATCTGAATAATATCCTAGATGTCCACAGTTAATTAGTGCGTACTTTTTAGAATAGTTAGTTTTGTTTGCAAAATGAAATAAAGATCCATCTCCACCAAAAATGAGGGCAAGTTCACCTTTATTTTCATCATATGTAAAACCTTTCGAAATAAGAATATCTTTAATTGAATCAATAAGTTTATCTTCTTTAGTAGTTGTTTTATATCGATGAATAAGGAATGATTTAGTTTTAAGATTCATAATTACGAGTATTATTTTATCATATCTAGAATAAGGAAATAGAATATGGAAAAGATAAAATAAATCGGCGAGTTTAAAGTATAATATAAAGTGAGGAAAAATATATGGCTAGTAATAATATTGAAATTGAAGCTAAGGTACTATTATCAAAAAAAGATTATCAAAAACTTCTCAGTTTAATTACTTTTAATCCTAATATTAAAAAACAAGAGAATTTCTTTTTAGATAGTGAAATAAGAGAACTACGTAAATACAATATTATGGTTCGACTTAGAAAAAGAGAAGGATATAAATTAACTTTAAAAGCCCCTTTATCTGAAGGGCTATTAGAAAAGAATCAAAAGATAGACGAAAAAGATGCACTTTCTTTAATTGAAAGAAATGTCTTTCCTCGTGGAGAAATATATGACTTTTTAGAAATGCTCCACATCAATATTGATAAATTAAAAATTCTTGCCTCTCTTGCAACCGAAAGACAAGAATCTACATATAATGGATATCCTATTAATATTTCTAAAAACACGTATGGAAGTAAGGTTGATTACGAACTTGAAGTCGATTCTGACTCTAGGCAAAAGAGTGAAGATGTAATAAGAGAGATTTGTAATCAATACGACATTAAATTTAAATTAAATACTTTAAGTAAAGAAAATAGAGCTATTGAAGAAGCTCTATCTAAGAAATAATTCTTATTCAATATCTAGTTCTTTTTTATCAAGTATTTGCTTGAAATAGATTGTATATGCAACAAGAGCAAAGACTAAGAAAAACATTGAAATACTAGAAAGAATATTAATAAATAAATAAGCAGGTAATAAATATTCCCCATTACTTGAATAATAGTCAACTAAGAATGGTCCACCAATAAGCATTAAGCCTAAAGTAAAATAGCAGATGAAGGTGGACATTTTCCCATACCATCTTGACTGTTTATATGTCTTTCCTTTTAATGCAAGAATAAATGCGGAAAGAGTCATCCAAAGTTCCTTAAAGACATATAAGGATACTAAAGATATAACTAAAATAAAATCATAAAATTTTATTGTAAGAGCAATACCAATACATAGTAAAGAAATCTTATCGCAGATTGGATCAAGTGCTTTTCCTAGATTACTAGTCTTATTAAATCTTCTTGCAATAAATCCATCAAGAAAATCAGTATATTCTGCTAAAGCCATAATTGCACAAGAAATATATACATATGCAAATTTATTGTTTCCAACTTCAGGAGAGAGGGTATAGATAATAGTAAAAAGAATCATTAAAAATACTCTAATATAGCAAAGAACATTAGGGAGAAGAAACACATCTTCTCTTCTAAAATATTTTTTTAATACACTCTTTATTAGTACATTATTTTTGCCTTTCATCTATATTGATTATATCATTAATTGATATAAAGCGAGTTTGTCTACTTATAACTGAGGAATAGCAATGACCTTTCCGCTATTATTAGTAAAGAAGAGTTTATTTTGTTTACTACTAAGATTAAACGAGGATAGATTTTGGTTAGATAATAAGCAGATTGAAAGAGGAGTTTCAATATTATTTTGAATATATCTTCTTATTGGTCTAGCTCCATAACTTACATCAAAAGAAGCATCATTTATAGCATCAATTGCTAATTTATCAAAGTTAAAAACAATATCTTTTTCTTTTAATCTTTCCTTAATTTCATTAAGGAATTTTTCAATAATCTTATCAACAACATCTTTAGTTAAGGAATTAAACATGACGATTTCATCAATTCTATTTAAAAATTCTGGTTTAAATTTTCTTTTAAGGAGTGATAAAACTTCATTTTGTTCTTTTTGACTATTTCCTTGAAGAAGGAACTCGCTTCCTAAATTACTAGTCATAATAATAATTGTATTTGTAAAGTCAACTGTCTTTCCTTTACCGTCAGTTAATCTTCCTTCATCAAGAACTTGTAAAAGGATATTAAATACATCAGGATGGGCTTTTTCAATTTCATCAAAAAGGACAATAGAATATGGTTTCCTTTTTACTGCTTCAGTAAGTTGTCCACCTTCTTCATATCCAACATATCCAGGAGCAGCTCCAACGAGCCTAGAAACATTTTCTTTTTCCATATATTCGGACATATCAATTCTGACTATTTGTCTTTCACTATCAAAAAGTTCTTCAGCAAGTGCTTTAGCTATTTCGGTTTTACCTACACCAGTAGGACCTAAAAACATAAATGAACCAACGGGTTTGTTTTCACTTGATAAGCCTGCTCTATTTCTTAATATGGCAGAAGAGATTTGTTCAAGTGCATTATCTTGACCAATGACTCTTTTAGCTAAATCTTTTTTAAGGGATAATATTTTTTCTCCTTCAGATTTAGTTAACTTGCTAATAGGAATACCAGTTGTTGAAGAGATAACTTCAGCAACTACTTCTTGAGATACAACATCAAGAGTAAATGAAGATTCTTTGTTTCTATCATTTAACTTACTAAGTTCATTTTCTAAGAATGGTATTTCTTGATTTTGTAACTTAGCTGCTGAATTGTAATCAGCTTCTTGCATTGCTTTATCAAGATTAAGACGAGCAATATCAAGTTTCTTTTTAATCTCTTTTTGTTTATCTATTTGTTCTTTTTCACTTAACCACTTGGCAGTTAATTCATCTTTTTGAGATTGTAAATCACTAATTTGTTTAGTTATTTCTTCAAGATGAGTCTTAGCATTTTTACTTTCATCATTTTTTAAAGAAACTTTTTCAATTTGAAGTTGAAGAAGTTTTCTTGATACTTCATCAAGAGCTTCAGGCATAGTATCTATTTGCATCCTTACTTTTGCACATGCTTCATCAATTAAATCAATTGCTTTATCAGGAAGGAATCTATCTGTAATATATCTTTTAGATAAAGTTACAGCAGAGATAATTGCATCATCAAGAATTTCAACTCCGTGATGCGTTTCATATTTATCTTTTATTCCTCTAAGTATTGCAATCGAATCAGCAACACTTGGTTCATCAACTAATACTTTTTGCATACGTCTTGCAAAGGCTGGATCTTTTTCAATGTTTTTACGATATTCATTGATTGTAGTTGCACCAATACAGTGAAGAGTTCCTCTTGCTAGAAGAGGCTTTAAAATATTAGCAGCATCCAATGAAGAATCTCCTCCGCTACCAGCTCCAATAATAGTGTGAATTTCATCTATGAATAAAATGATATTTCCATCACTTTCTTCAATTTCTTTCATGACTGCTTTTAATCTTTCTTCAAATTCACCACGATATTTAGCACCTGCAATTAAACTTGCAATATTAAGTTCATATATTGTTTTTCTTTTTAATATTTCAGGTACATCTCCTTTAAAGATTCTCCAAGCAAGACCTTCAACAATTGCCGTTTTACCTACACCTGGATCACCGATTAAAACAGGATTGTTTTTACTTTTCCTAGATAAGATTTCCATAACTCGACGTATCTCTTGATCTCTACCAATGACAGGATCAATTTTTCCACTAGCAACATCAACAACTAAATCCCGACCATATTTAGATAAGGCTTCATATTGGTTTTCAGGAGTATCACTAGTAACATGAGAATTACCTCTAATTGTTTTAATTACTTCTTTAAATTTGCTTTTATTGTAGTCAACAAATTCTTTTTTGAGTCTTGTTACTAATGAGTGAGAAGTATCAAAATGAGCAAGGATTAAATGTTCAATTGACATATAGTCATCTTCAAATTCTTTTTGATACTTGGTTGCATTATAGAGTAACTTCTTAAAATCAGAAGAAGTATCAACTTCACTTGAACTTGTACTAACTGATGAAGAAATGGAATTATCAATAATATAAGAAACTTGTTTAACATCAATATTTAGTTTCTTTAATATATTGAGATACATACTGTTTTCTTGATCATAAAGAACTCTTAAAAAAACAGGTATATCAATACTTGGTAACTTCTTATCTTTTGTAAGATTAGTAGTTGCGTTTAATGCTTCTATTACTTTATTTGTATATTTTTGTTCGGTCATAAGTATATCCTCCAAATTTATATACTTATATTATAAACGCTCTTTTTAGCACTTGCAAGTGTTGAGTGCTAATTTTTGAATTATTTTTACCTTGTAATAATAATATTATTACAGTTTTATGCTTTTTTCATGATAAAACTAAAAAAATTATCAATATTGGTAGTTTTTGTTTATTTACTTGTTCAAAATTATTATAATTATATATGAACTAAAAAGGAGATATGTATGGCAAAAATTGTTAAAGTTCATGGAAGAGAAGTTCTCGATAGTAGAGGAAATCCAACAGTAGAGGTTGAAGTTACTCTTGATAATGGTATTGTAGAAAGAGCTATTGTCCCAAGTGGTGCATCAACTGGTGAATCTGAAGCACTTGAATTAAGAGATGGTGACAAAGAAAGATACTTAGGAAAAGGTGTACTTAAAGCTGTTGAGAATGTCAATAAGGTTATTGCACCAAAACTTGTTGGAATGAATCCAGAAAACCAAGTTGAAATTGATAGAGTAATGCTTGCTTTAGATGGTACTCCATTTAAAAAGACATTAGGTGCTAATGCAATATTAGGTGCTTCACTTGCTGTTGCAAGAGCTGCTGCAAAAAATCTTAATATGCCTTTATATAGATATATTGGAGGAACAAATGCAAAAGTAATTCCTACCCCATGCATGAATGTTATTAATGGTGGAGCACATGCTCAATCATCAGTTGACTTCCAAGAATTCTTTATTATTCCTGCTGGATTTAAGACATTTAAAGAAGCACTCAGAGCAGGAGTTGAAACATTCCATGCTTTACAAAAAGTAGTTAAGAGTCACGGATATGAAACTGGTGTTGGAGATGAAGGTGGTTTTGCTCCTTCTTGTAAGAAAGGTAATGAAGAACCTTTAGCTTTAATTGCAGAAGCAGTTAAAAATGCAGGATATAAACTCGGTAAAGAAATCTTCTTAGGTATGGATGTTGCTAGTAGTGAATTTTATGAAGGAAACGGAGTATACAACTTAAAGAAATCTGGAGAAGGAAAGAAAACTACAGATGAGATGATTAAGTTCTTAGAAAAGTTAGTAAAAGATTATCCTGCAATTATTACTATTGAAGATGGCCTTGCTGAAAGTGATTGGAAGGGTTGGGAGAAACTCACTCAAGTCTTAGGTGATAAGATTCAACTTGTCGGTGACGATTTATTTGTTACTAATCCAACATTCATTAAGAAAGGTATTGATACAAATGTTGCTAACTCTGTTCTTATCAAGGTTAACCAAATCGGATCTTTATCTGAAACTTTAGATGCTATTAGACTTGCAACAAGTAATGGATATACTTGTATGGTATCTCATAGATCAGGTGAAACTGAAGATACTACAATTGCTGATTTAGCTGTTGCATGTAATGCTGGTCAAATCAAAACAGGTTCTGCATCAAGAACTGATAGAATGGCAAAATACAATCAACTTCTTAGAATTGAAGAAGAACTTGGTAAAGATGCAATCTATTTAGGACTTAAAGCATTTAAGAATCAAAAGTAATTAGGATTATATCTATACAAAAACAGTAGTAGAACCTCTACTACTGTTTTTTATTATTAGATGCAAAATTAAATTTTAAGCATTAATACTATCGCAATAAACATCAACAATAGAGATAACATCATTGATTGTTTTAGTTGTCAGTTCTGAACTATCTTTGCTTTCAAGCGAATGAGATGAATAAGGGAATAAATAAGCATACGAATATTTTGAAAGTTTATTTTTAGCATCTTTAAGATATTGATCTCTATCTCCGCAGATAATTAAATCTTTTTTTCGAATATAGGGAAGAGTTTCATCAATCGGAGTTAAAAAGATATTAAAGACTTTATCTTGAGGTAATTCCTTAGTTATTTCACCAGCTAAGACTGTGCCTATTGATTTAGATATAAAAACAATCTTGTTATATTTTGAATAGTCAACATCTGCAAGTTTTTCTGCAGTATATTTTTTTGCTTTGTTATAAGCTTCTTTAACTGTACTATTATCTTCTTGATCTCTTTTTTTATTGTAGTGAAGATAAATCATTTCATATCCTCTATCTTCAAGGAGTCGAGAAGGAAAATATAATAAAGAACGATCACAACTATATTTTCTTCCTGGAAATACAATACAAAGTTTTTTCATAGTTAAGCCTCACTTTTAATAATATAACATATCTTTCTTTCTATAATCAATTTAACTGTTA
>CACYDF010000053.1 GCA_902773085.1 uncultured Erysipelotrichaceae bacterium | reverse complement strand
TGCGGACATCCGATTTGCACGGCGACTCCGGGTTATGAGCCCAGCATGATAACTACTTCACCATGTCCGCGATATATAAGCATTATAATTATATAATGCTTTTGTACTTATTTTTGAAAATCCTTAAGTTCTTTTTTTGTAACCTTGTCCATATTTTTGTATTTATTTAGCCTATTTCCTAGACACCACTCGCATTGCCAACTGTGGCGGCGGCCGCCATGATTCTGACAATGGCTATCGACAGATTTACAAAATTGTCCCTTATCTTTCCATTCTTTTCTATGCTCTTTACCACTTTTAATTGCTTTATGCATAGCCATAAAGTCCACCTCCTTATTATGAGGCAGTAGCTACTTTTTTATTTCTTCTTCCTGAACCTTTTGGATGCGCTTTTACATATTCTGCAGCAGCCTCTTTAAGTTCTTTTCCTTTAGCTGTTAAATACTTAGAAGCCATAGGATTTCTTTTTAACTTTTTATTAGTTTTACCTTTATTATCTAAATTGTGTTGAGTTCTTGAATATTGAGCTTCTCCACTTCCAGATTTACCTTTTCTTCTTTTTGCCATTTCTATTCACTCCTTTATTTATATAAATATTATATTATATTTTTTTCAAAAAATCAATTATTTTATTATTTAGTTATGACCATAGATATTAAATGTTGAAGGGCGCTCTTTGTGCGCATGACCGCTGCAAAGTAGCTATTAGGCACCCAACAGCACTTATCTCCTTATTTTTATTTTTACTTACAATAGAGAATAATCTTTCTTCATTAAGCGGGCGGCAATCCGCACTTCCGCATACGTCAAATATAATCATCCGACCTTTTTTCTAATTATATGCTATTGAGGGTTGATATAATTATCCAAAGAGAAGTCTTGCAACTCTTAACGGAATCATAAATCAATATATCCAGCGATAGACCTTTCTATCTTTTAACTTAGTCCAATTATATCCTCTCTATCTTCCCATAAAAAACAAGAAACGGTTTCACAATTGATTATACTTTTAGATACAGTCTTTTGCTGTCTATTTCTTTTAAAAATAAGGAAAAATGAGAAATTAGTAAAAACACCAACGCCGCGAGAAGGCTTCCTCATGTTGGCGTAGTAAAAATGCGTAAGCTAAAAAATCATATGTTTTTATTTATTATTGAATGTTAATTGTTAAATTTTGTTTTTCTTTAGGTAATTCAACTTTTTTAGGAATAATAATATATAATAATCCATTTTCTGCTTTACTAGAAACTTTAGTTAAATCTAATTCATTGACATCTAAATTAAATCTTGAACTTATAGAGTAAGTTTTATTAGTTAAAGCATCTTTTGTATTACCTTCAATTTGAATATATGTAACTTTATTTTCTGTATTTAAAGATAATTTAATATCACTCTTATTAATACCTAGGATATTGTGAGTAATAATAACTTTATCTTTTTGAGTAAGAATAGAATATGGGTGCATATCCTTTTCTTCTCTATTAAATTTATAAGAATTTTTATCCCAATCTAAAGGGTTTGTAAAAAATAAATCTATCAAATCGTTGTCAAACATATTAAGACCTCCTTAAAAAAAACACTTATGCATTTTTACTATATAAATATTATATCAAAAAAAATAACAAAAGTCAAGTTAGTCTTCAACTTCTGTTACCTTTAATATACTATACCTAGCTAATATTGCTTTTAAGTATTCTATTGTTTTAATTGTTGCTTGATGCACTTGTCCAGCATCATCTCGGTACGTAACTATCCATGCTAATGATTTCATATAATACTACCTTCTTTCTTTGTAATATTATATTATAAATTTTTAAAAAAATCAATAGTTATAGTCCTAATACTTCCATTAACTTTTTAACATTCTCTTTTTCTTCTTCTGTTGGTTCAACTTTTTGTGGTTCAGCTGTACTTTCAAAATTTAAATCTACGGCAACCGCACCTGGGATCGCATCTTCGTCCCCTTCTCCAACATTAGTCTTTGCACAAGTTAATGTACATTTAAGTTGGATATTTTCTCCATTTTCTACATAAGGAATTCTTATTTCTTTATCATATATAAAACTGCCAGGGAAAGTTTTTAGAATCATCTCTGTTGCGGCAGCCTTTGAATCTGCTCCTCTAGCCATTATTCTTCTCTCCTTCATTTTCTTCTTTTTGAACTTTTAAAATTAAATCTGCTTTTTCAAGAGTGTTAGCTAAATCTCTAATACGATAACATTTGCGACATTTTCCACCTTTAATACAGCGTTGTTCGCATCTTACTCGAGTTTCCGCAAAACCATCTATCATATATTTATTATCTAACTTATCTCCAGTTAAATCAATAATAATTTCCGCTAAATCTCCGAACCATTTTTTATCTTTTGCATATATTTTATAATATATATCTAATTTATCATCTACTTCATAAAATTCTACAACATCAACATAATCGCTATAAAAATCTATATCTTCAGGACGAATAAAGAATTTCAAAAGTCCATCTTGTTCAGCATATAAACTTTGAGCTAAATTAGGAAAAACTCTTAATTGTACTTTTTCTCTATCTATAACTTCATTTAATCTTTCTAAATCAAACCCTAAATCTGCGGCAATGTAAATATCAGTAACTCCCGCATCAAGTTGTTTCATAACTAAATTCCAATTTGTTGTTTTTATATCAAAAAAGAATCTTGCCTCTGAATCTAATCCTTTAGGTACTTCCGCATCTAAGTTACTTAATTTTAAATAAACATTACTATATTTTTTGCATATTTCATTAAATAAAGTATAGTCCTCTAATGGCTCTTCAATAAAGATATTTATTCGTCTATCTTGATTGATATCTAAAAATTCTAATAAAGTAGTATCTTTTGGATTATATGTAATTGTTCATTCATCTGCCTCTTGAATATACTTATTTTTAAATGTGATTTGATTATAATTCATACAATATTTCATATAAATCCTCCTTAACTTTAAAAAAGAGAATAAGATTTCTTATTCCCTTTTATTCTAACTATTCAGCAATACGATAGCCTTTAACAGTTTTGCCTTCTTCAGTTTTAAGGTCAGTTTTTTCTGCGTAGCCATCTTTTACTAATGCAGTTACTCTAGCTTGAACTTTAGCTTTTGTAATATCAACACCATCAATTTGTTCTAATAAATCAAGAGTAGTTTGATATTCATTAGTTAAAAGAGATTTTACTAAATCTTTTAGTTCGTCACCAGCAGCTCT
>CACYDF010000052.1 GCA_902773085.1 uncultured Erysipelotrichaceae bacterium | reverse complement strand
TAATAACTAAATTTATTTAATATTTCATCAAATAAAGAACTATTTATTTAGAACTAACTGAAACGTTACTAACACTAATAGTATTTGAAGTTCTTAAAGTAGAAGGTAAAAAGACACTAGGTATAGTAGTCTTCTTAGTTTGACATCTTTCAAATCTAAGTGATTTACATGCAATAGATTCTATATTTGTTTCATAACTTCCTAAATAATATGAATCTTTTGTACTAGACATACTTAGACCTTGAACACCATCATATCCTATTCCTAATACAATTTTATAATCTGCAGTTTTATCATTAACTTGTTTAAGTGTAGAATCTAAGCTTGTATAAATACCTGCAAATTCTCCATTCTTATATAACTGTATTAAGGAATAATTTTTTGAAGATGTAGTAGATTTTACTAAATTGTATAGATTGCTGTCATCAGTAGAAGCACTGTCAATTGGATTTCTTTCACGGAAAAGAACATCCAAATTACAATCCGAATGAGTTACATCAAATGTATACCATGTTCCATCAATACTAATATTATTCCATCCGTGTCCACCAGAACCAAGATATATACAAGGAAGATTAAATCTGTTTGCTAAATAACAAACCATTTGACCATAAACCGAGCAGTTACCATTCTTATTTTTAATACCTGAGAAGAAGAAGCATTTTTCACTATCATATTGGAAATATTTAGCAGTATATAAAGAAATAATAAGTGCTTTTTCAGCATCAGTAGCTTCACTTCTAATTAGTGGATCAATTTCGTTATTTATTGCACCAAAATAAGTAGGGAAATCTTGTTTTCTTTTATCTAAAGAGTTATATCCATCAGCTGATTTTTCATAAAATCCCTTAATTTTATCACTATATGTAGATAAAGAAACTATTTTCCTATTCCAATGTACATAAGGGAAGCCCCCGCCATAGGAGGTTGCGGCAGTACGTTGTATATCAAAAACCTCACTTTTATTTGTAAAAACCAGGTCCTTATTATATACCTTAAATGATTCATCAAAAGATTTTTCGTCATATTCTATGTAAGCATCTATTACAGTTTTTAGTTTTAGTTTATAATTTTTCGCTTCAGCTTCAGAACCAAGGCAACTTGTTAATCTATTTAGATTTGTTAAATCATTGTGGTTTCCATAAGTGTATGTTGTATTTGCTTTTTCACCGCATCGTGAACATTTATAATAATATTCTGATGTTTGTAAGATGTTTCCTCTAGATGCCAAAAAGTCCAAACTAGGATCTTTTATTTTTGGTTCATGATTACCACCAAAAGCAGGTATTGTTTCGTGTACTTCATATTTGCAACCAGTAGTTTTACACTTTAATGTTTTTGACCCTGCTGTCGTACAATTAGCTTTCTTTGTTATTATTTCTTCTATGTCATGGCTTGTTGCAGGAATAGTTTCTACTCTTGTTCTATCACATCCACATTTGCAAGTATAAACTTTTTTCCCATCAGAAATACAAGATGCTTCTATAGTATTAGTTAATTTAGAAATATCATGGACATGAACATCAACAGAGGTCATGTACTCATCTGGGTCTCTAATTATATTGTTATTAACATCATCATAAAAATATAATTGAGTATGGCCAGCTTGATATCCTTTAATACTAGTTCTATCTGTTGTAATATATGCAACATAAGGAGATGGAGGAAGATAATATCTAATATTTTGGGTAGCATCTGCTGGAGAAAAAGTATAAGAAATTGGTTTTATATTATCTTCTCCGATAATTAAATCAATTGGATCAGCAGAAATTGAAGTAACTGGACCAGCTCCAGAAGAAACATTACAATTAGCACTAACACCATTTTTTGCTCTTGCAGTTACTGTAAAGTCGCCTTTTTTTGTAGCAGTTAAAGTACCATCATTTGTTATTGATCCAAATGCAGAATCAGAAATAGTAAATTCAAGTTCTTTATCTGTAGCATTAGATGGTTCAACAACAACTTCAAGAACAGTTGGAGCACCAATTATAACTTGTATACTAGATTCCTTAAAATAGATGTTTGTAACTTCAACTTCTTGCGGTTCAGGCTCAAGTGCTGTAACACTACATGTAGTAGTAAAACCATTTACTGAACTAGCAGTTACAGTGAAATTACCACTTTTAGTTGCAGTTAAAACACCTGCACTTGTTACTGAACCGTATTCAGGATCAGAAATAGAATAACTAACAGTTTTATTTGTTGCATCATTTGGTTCAATAACTACTTCAAGTAAAGTTGGGATATTAGTAGTAACTTGTATACTAGATTCCTTAAAATAGATATTTGTAATTTTAATTTCTTGCGGTTTAGGTTTTTTTGCAGTGATAGAACAAGTAGCAGTTATTCCTCTACTAGTTTTAGCAGTAATAGTAAATTCCCCTTCCTTTGTTGCAGTTAAAACACCATCACTAGATACACTACCAAATGATTCATCTGAGATAGAATAGCTAATATTTTTATCAGTTGCATTTGATGGATATATTACTAATCCAAGTTTAGTTGGGGTACCAACAACAACTTCTATATTAGTATTTGCAAAATATATGTTCTCAATATCTGAAACCCTTGGTTCAGGTTGACTAGGATTACTAACATCACCAGTTTTAGGATTATGTATACCACCATTAGAATCTTCTCCAAAATTAAAAGAAGTATCAAAAGAATCATTTAAAGAAGAGCCAGTTTCATTATTACTGTCTTGATTAAGACCACTAAAAAAATCTAGTAAATCGCATGAAGTTGCACTTAGCGATACACAAAGTAGAGATAAATAACTAACTAAAACCTTCTTTCTCATAATTCTCCCCTCCTTTGGTGGATACAACATTATATAACATTAAAGCTTGAAATTCAATTTTTTCACGATGGGACTATTAACATTTTTCCAGTTTTCGATATTTACTATAGTTAATATAAGCCCTGATTTAGGGCTGAAATTTCTTTTTAATTATCTTTTTACGCCTGCTTTTTAGACGGTTTTGATTTCTTTGAACCATTCAGAAAAATAGAGGAATTTCTATAAGGAAATACTAAAAAAAACAATATAAAAGAGATTAAAACATGGTTAGTAGAAAAGATTTTTTTTATAATCTTTAGTCAAACTATTAATAATTCAAGTTATAATAAAAAATGTATTAGATGACTTAGGAGGTTAAGATGAAAGTTTGTGTAGTTACTGGTGGCGGTTCTGGAATGGGACTTGAGGCTGCTAAAATTATTGGAAAAGAAAAAGTTATTGTTATTTCAGGTAGAACGAAAGAAAAACTAGAAAAAGCAGTAAAACAATTAGAAGGTCTTGGAATAAAAGCATTTTATAAGACTTGTGACACATCAAAAAGAAGTGAAGTTCAAGAACTTGTAAAATTTGCTCTTACTCATGGAGAAGTTTCGACTGTTATAAATTCAGCAGGTCTATCTCCTGTTATGGCAAAGCCTGAAGTAATTTTAAGAGTCAATGCTTTAGGAACAGTATATGTTAATCAAGAATTTGCAAAGGTTATGAAAAAAGGTGGAGTAATTGTTGATGTTGCTTCAATGGCTGGATATCAACTTCCAGAATTCATTATTCCAAAGAAGGCATATCATTTTGCAGATACTGATGAAGAATTATTTATTAAGAAAACATTAAAAAGAGCTTCTTTAGCAAAAAGAGATCCTTATCAATTTTCTGGATTTGCATATTCAATTTCAAAAAACTTTGTTATTTGGTATGCAAAAAAATGTGCATTTGAATTAGGGGCAAAGGGTATTAGAGTAGTATCTTTATCACCTGGATTAATTGCTACAGATATGGGTAATGCTGAAAAAGAAGATGGAATGGCGGCATCTCAAATTGACGCTACTTGTGAAAAGAGAATGGGAACTCCTGCAGGTCTTGGCTTTGCCCTTGCTTCTTTAGCTGATGAAAGAAATGAATATTTAGCAGGAACAGATGTTTTAGTCGATGGTGGTACAATTGCAGGTGTCAAACAATTTAAGAATCCAAAATATTTAAAAAAGATGAAGGTTAAATAGGCTAGATTATTTTACTTTCCAATAGCCAGTCTTATTTGAACCTATTCTTTCAATTATTCCTAATTCTTTTAATTCTCTAATTATTTCAGCAATTCTTGCAGTCTGAAGTTTTACTATTTTAACTAGTCCATCAGTTGTTATAGTTGGTTCATTTTTTAATGCACTCAAAACTTTTCTTTGAGAAGGGTTTAATGATGAATAATCACTTTCGCCTACTTTAATTCTAAAAGGAAATTTGAAAGTAACAGTAATATGGTTTTCAGTTATATCAAAGGCTTCTTTTCCATAATGTTTAATAATTTCAGGGACACCATGACCAGTTTGTTCTACTAGCCCAAGTTGACCCATAATTTTTTGAAGTTGCTTATTAATTGGATTACTTACTCCTTTATAAAAATCTTCTTTTGAATAATCGATAGGAAGGCCACCTGTTGATATAATTTCTATTTTGTCTGAAAAAATATAAATACAAGGTGGGACCATTCTATCCCATTTAGTATGAAGACAAGCATTATTCCACGCCTCCCTTAAAGAAGACGGATCAAATAAATGTATCTCTTCTCTTGATGATTTATTTGTAATATTTACTCTAGTCTCATTTAGTGATTGGACATATTCGAGTGCATTTTGCATTGCAAGAATTAAGCATTTATATCCATATTCATTTCTAGAAATCATTTCTGATTTATCTGTTCCCTTGAATTTTACTACTTTAATTGAGCAGTTATTATTATCGGAGAGAATGCTTGCTAAAAGATTATATTTTCCATCTTTTGTTAATAATCCCTGATTCTTTTCAAAAGAAGTATCATTTATTGATAAATTATGAGAAATATATAGCTGTTTTAACTGTGTAAAACTTAGATCTTGATCAAAAGATTCTATATTAGTGATTAATTCTACAGAATTAGAAAATAATAGTTGTTTCATTACCTCAGGTTCAACTTTTTTATTTTCATTTCCGCTTCTAATTAAATATTTACCATCTGTTGAATAAGGTTTGTTATGCCCGCTAGCTTCTAATCGAATTATTACTTTACCATCAATTTTCTCTTCAGTAATTGTTGGAACAACAGTTGGCTTAATCTTTCTATTTACGTTATCACTAATGTCTTTTAAAGTTTTATTTCCTACACTAACTCCAATTACATTACCTTTGTCATTTACACCAAAAAGGATAGTCCCTTTACCATGTTTATTTAACATAGCAGTTAAACTTTCTAATCCTTTATTTAACTGTGTTAAGGATTCTTTAAATTCAACAAATTCACTTTCTCTAACGTATTTCATATTGACCTCTTTTTATTCTATACTTATTCTATACTTTATTCTATACTTGGTCAATATTTATTCTATACTTATTCTATACTTTATTCTATACTTCACTATATACTCTGCTTAATCTAAAAACAGTAAAACTCATGTGACATAGTTTGCACATAATGTTAAATAACTAGAATACATAAATATTGATTTAACTGTAATTGAAAAAATGATTCATTGATATTCATTTGTTTCTAAGGGGATGTAATATTTAGTGTAAAAGACTGACACTATCGATATTCTTTAGGTGTTATATTGCATAATGACACAAAAATATAATAGGGAACAATATGCGAACTGTGAGCATATGATAGTAATAGTTGGAATAGTTTTATTTGTATTAGTCTTTTAAACAACCAATAGGTACTACAATGACATCATCTTCTTTTCTAAATCCGTATTTAGTGCCTGTAATAATCATTTTCAAAGTAGGTAATGGCAGTTTACTACCTTTATTACTTTCGTTGTGCTTTTTAATTAAAGATTCTATTTTATTTAGGTTTTTTGACCCTTTGTCAATTTCATTAGTTCCCAGTTTAAATTCTATTAGAGCATATCTGCCATCAGCTAAGTGCAGTACACAGTCTGCTTTGGTTCCTATATTGTCATGATAGTAAGATAACTCACCACCAAGGGCTTGAGAATATATTTTTAAATCACGAATACATAAAGTTTCAAATATAAAGCCAAAAGCCTGTAGATCTCTATTATAAATATCAACTGTTCCTCCACTAATGGCTACAGCAATAGAAGGATCAACAAATTCTCTTTTTCTACCACTTCTTATTGCAGTTTTTGAACGAATATTTGGAGTCCAACCATATAAATCATCAACAATAAATAGTTTTTCTAAAACAGATATATAGTCATCAAGAGTAACTTCACTGATATTAAAAAAAGAATTTGTATCTTTTAATATACTTGTTTTTTTAGATAATGTCGAAATATTTCTAGCATAACTTTTAAGAACAGCTTTCATAATTTGAGGATTTCTTTTTACATTATCAATAGAAAACATATCTTTATTTACTATTTGATTAACATAGTCTTTAGGAATAGCTAGTTTTGCTTCGCTGTCTTTCAGCATTACACTCTCTGGCCATCCGCCTCTGCAAGAAGCAAAAATTAATTCATCAATAGTCAGATTAGATATACAGCCTTTTTCAAGAGTCACTTTTCCATCAAATAAATCCTTTAATGATACACTACCATTTGATTCAAGAGACTCATATAAACTCATTGGATACATCATTAATTCTGATATTCTTCCAGTACCAGTGTGACTTGTTTCAACTTTCTGCGATGTTGAACCAGTTAAAATAAAGTTTCCTTTAGTATGATGTTCATCACAGTAAGATCTAACAGCATCCCAAACAGAAGGGACATCTTGCCACTCGTCAATAAGTCGTGGCTTTTCTCCATCTAATAAAATAAAAGGATTAATTTGAGCAGAATACTTCAAATTTGTATTAATCTCTCTTTGTAATAAGATATTGCTTTTTGAAAACTCGAGTGCAGTTCTAGTTTTCCCGCACCATTTCGGACCAACAATATTTGTTGCACCAAAAGCACGTAATTTTAAATTAAGTAATTTATCTACTATACGTTTGTAATATATTCCACTCATAGTTGCATCATACCTATTAGCATATTTATTATATTACTTACTTTACCTTTTTTCAACTTTTTACTTTGGTTTTTTTTGGTTTTTCACTTTGCCTTTTTTTGGTTTTAGACTTGCTATGTACATTTGTAATATTTGAAACTCAATATTATTGTCTCAAATACTCGTAATTAATAAAGTTAATCACCTTTACGAACACTAACATCTCGAAAACCATTAAATACTTGTTTAAAATCATCCATGCTTGACACACGTGAATACGTGTTGAAAGGCATATTGTTGTTTCTATATTCGTTAAATGGGAAAGACTTAACTAAATTATTTTCAAACATTTTTGATAGAGAATTATGATAAGAATCAAATTGCAATATATTGTTTCCTCTTTCTTCAAAATAAACACAGATGCTACTTGACAGATCTGATAAAAAAAACTCTTGTTCTGGTTTATTTGAGGAGTATATTGTGCTGACAGAGTTTGGAATAAAGAGATTTCGCATTGATTTTTGACCGGGATAACGATTACAATAAGTTTTACCGCTATCATTTTTTAAGAGTTCTCCAATATTGAAAAGGCCTGTCACAGGTGTAACGGGATAATTAGAAACAAACGGATCACCACTATTTTTACTTAGTTTTATTTTTGAAGGAAAGACATAATCAGAATTATCACTAAATGAAAAATTGGTACACATCCCAACATTAACTCCATTAGAACCACCATTACTTGCATAATATACCATTGTCATAACCGATCTTAATTGGCAGATTTTTATACCAATAACTTCATCATTTTTATTTATTAGTTTTGCAGTTAGTGTGGCAAGGCGTGAAGATTTTAAGCATATAACATCAACGGAAAACAAATTATTAGTGTTTGGTGAAATTGAAAAGAAATCAGAATCCCCTGAACTTAAAGACCATTCAACACGATAATTGGAAGGGTCTTGATTAATAATAGCATCAACAGTTACTGAGTTAGGAAAATATGGAGAATATACATAATCGTTAGCATTCTGATATTGATTGAGCTGAGTAACTCCTGACTGGCTTGGATCATTACAATCAAGTTCAACTGAAGTCTCGCTTAAAGTAAACAAAATTTCCGATTTCTTAAATATCGCAAAATAAACAGTATCTTTTATTACTCCAGGTAAATCTTCTTCCTTTATTGCTTGAGAAGGTTCAGTATGCGGATCCTCAGACCATCCAACAAAAGAATAAGAATATCCTAAACTATCATCAGAAGGGCCATCATCGTCTTTTGTAGGAAAAGCGCCATTAAAAGTAGGTTTTTTATCAACTATAAAATAAGATGAATCTAACTCACACTCTTCGTTCATAAAAGTTACTTTATATGCAGGTACAATAGTTTCAACAGTAAATACAGAATAATAATTTGTATCTTTTGTTATAATTGGTAATTTCTCTATCGTTATACCTATAGAATCATATTTGTTTTCGCTCCAGCCAATAAATGAGTATTGAATAAGCATATTATTATCAAAACTTTTTTTTGTTGGTTTTGGCCCAAAGTACTTAGGTTGTTCCCCATATTGAAATGTATCACTATCTAGAAGAGATTCATCGCCATCATAGAAAGACACAGTAAAACTCTTTTTGGATGAATTAGATTTGCTAGGCTGTTCAGAGTTATTATCAGCATAATAAATACCATCTTCTTGAACTTCACTTTGCCCATCAAAATCAAAATTGGGACCATCACCATTAATAGCTTTTTCAATAGAATCGCAAGAAACAAGAATAAACGATAAAATAAAAGTTAATAATAATCGAAATAATTTCATCTTGTACAATTAATAGTATATACAAATTTATTTGTATAACTAGGATGATAATTTAACAAATCTCATTTTACTAAATAAGAAAAAAAGGTGCAACTAGCAACAGTAACTTAGGAGTTTTGATATTTTTCCATTTTTGATATTTACTATAGTAAATATTCAAAACTTGATTTAGAATAACTAAAATTGTGTCAATTACCTATCCTTTCTTTGCTTTTTAAAATGTAAAATGACTATATAGAGCTTGGCTGTAACATTTTTTGTTAATTACTTCCATTTTTATTTCAAAAAAAGTCCTATTTTTTAGTCAAAAAAAATATCAAAACAGTAACTTTATTACTTTAGTAATATCTTTTGAAAGGAAACACCAAAACTTAAGTAGTGTAAATTTTGGTTGAAAATCCTTAAAAAAATGGTAATATAACTTCAGTTACCTACATCAATAAGGGTTGAGGTATGAAAAGAATTAAGTCGTTTTTTATTGCTTTATCGCTAACAATTACTGCATCTTCATGTAGTTTGTTTTCCGATAATCAAAATGAGGTGGGTACAGAAAAACCCAGTTTTGATTTTGGCGATGTAAATGGAGGAGTAAAAGAAGATACTTCTTTCCCTGGGTTAGATGTTGGTACAAGTACTGGTGGAAGTACTTCTGGAAGTGGAAGTGGCTCATCTTCTGGAGGAAGTTCTTCAACAGAAGAAGAAAGTAAACCACAAATAAACAAATATACTGTCTTATTTGAACTTGATGATGGAACAGTTTTAGGTCAAGATGAAGTAGAAGAAGGTAGATGTCCAAAATATAATGGGAATTTTCCAACTAGGCAATCAGATGAAGAAGGTGTTTCATATACTTTCGTTGGTTGGAATGAAGATTCAGATGTTGATCCAAGTGAAGCAATCAAAACTGAAGATTTACCTGTTGTATATAACGATACTATTTACTTTGCTATTTTTTCAGATGCACAAGAACAAGTAAGTTATCAAATAGCATTTATTAATGGAGATACTTTACTTGGTAGTCCTATTACTGTTAATCATGGTGATAGACCAAAATATACTGGAAGTAATCCAATCAAGGAAGATTTAACTGATAGTGGAATAATTTATACATTTGTTGGTTGGCATACTAATCCAAATGCTACACCAGAAGAAGCATATAATAATGACTCACTTCCTTTTGCAACCCAAGATAATACATATTATGCAATCTATTCTTCATATAATAAAATAAAATATCTAATAACATTTAAAAATGGTGATGAGAATGTAGGAGATCCTATTTTTGTTGCTGAAGGAACTAGACCTACTTGTCCTGCTGACCCAAGTATGGATGATCTTGTTTATGAAGATGAAGGGAAGAAAATAGTATTTCAATTTATAGGTTGGCATACTGATCCTAATTCTTCTTATGGATATACAAATGAGAATATTCCTTTTGCAACTAAAGATGATACATATTATGCAATTTATAGTGAGGTAACATATTATTTAGTCTCATTTTATAATGAGGGTACTTTGCTACATTCTAATTATATAGAAAGTGGGAAGAATCCTTCCTATCCTAATCCTGATCCAACTAAAGTTGATACCACAAATAGTGGAGTTGTTTATAGTTTTGTAGGTTGGTCAGATGATCAATGGGCTGATTCATCTCAAGCAATCAAAACTGAAGATTTGCCTGTAGTTAGTAAAATGACTGATTATTATGCAATCTTTACTAGTGCAACTATCACATATACCATTACATTTAAAAATGGAAATGATCTTTTAGGTGATCCAATTTCTGTAATTCAAGGAACTAGACCACAATATGGAGGAGATAAGCCAACTAGAACAGATACAACAGGAAGTGGAATAGTCTATAATTTTGTTGGATGGCATACTAATCCAGATGCTGAACCTCATGAAGCATATGATAGTGCATTCCTTCCTGTAGCAACTAAAGATGATACATATTATGCAATCTTTTCTTCTAATGTTGTCACTTATAATGTTATCTTTAAAAAAGACCAAACAACTGTTTTATATGTAGATGAAGATGTTGCATATGGTAAACAACCAAAATATGAAGCGAAAGCTCCTAAAATAAATCCAACTGAATCAAACGGCATAACAACAATATATAAATTTGCTGGATGGAGTGAAGATCCAAATGCAAGTTCATCTGAAGCAATTAAAACAGCCGATTTACCAGGGGTAATAAAAGATACTACTTATTTTGCAATATTTGGAATTGAATCATCAAACAAAGCAAAGTATTTGATAACATTTTTAATGAATGATGGTTCAGAATTATCATCAGATTATGTGTTTTATGATGATGTACCAGAATATAATGGTATAGAACCTTCAATTGATGATTATTGGTTTGGTTCAGAAAAAACAACCTATGAATTTGTTGGTTGGCATGAAAATCCCAATATTTCTTCATCTCAAGCAATTAAAACTGAAGATTTACCAAAAGCAAAAAAAACGACAACTTATTATGCAATATTTAGTAAAACAACAGTTACTATTACATATACAATCACATTTAAAAATGGGGATGATAATGTAGGTGATCCTTTAACTATCAACCATGGTCGAAAACCAATATTTGTTGGAGAACCACCAGTAAGAGAAAATGAAGAAATTGATGGTGTAACTTGTTTATATACTTTTGCAGGATGGTCTGAAGATCCACATGCAAATGCCTCAACTGCCTTAGCTAGTGATCAACTACCAGTTGCATCAAAAGACACTGTTTACTTTGCAATTTATAGTTTGTCAACAATTAATATAGGTTTAGATAAATCGTCTGTTGAACTAGATTGTGGTAGAAGTAGAGAAATTGCAAGTTCAGATAGCGATATTAAAGGTAAACTAGAACCTGTATTTCCTCAAAGTGCAATTATTTCCTGCGATTATACTCTTTCTGGACATCTTTCAGAAAGTGATATTAAAGTCAATTGGAAAATAGATAGAAATAAATATAATTATTGGTTCAGTATGGAACCTATTGAAGATGAAGAAGGTAGAAATAATAGTGTTAAAGTTACTGCAAAAGTGCAAGGACATATTTCTTATTTGGATGCAGACATTGTTTTAGCTAGTGATGAAAATACTATTCTTAAGACATTAACTTGTAGATTGAAATCGGTAATGACTTTTATTCATAAAGTTAGTGATTATTCAAGAACAACTTTGGCTGGGGAAGATGTTAGTCCTGTTGGTAGCGGATATGAGGTCTCTTTTTATAATGATAGTTATGGTTTTACTCTCCATGGTGATAACAATGATATGGGTGGTATACCAGTAAATGTGGATTTGATTATTCCTTCAAAAGTGAAAGTTGATGGTGTTATAAAACCGGTAGTATGTTTAGATCGGTTTGCTAATACAGATGGTTCTAGTTATTATGATGTAAAAAAACAGTTTGCTATTGATGCTCTTGTTATTCCTGATTCAATTATTCATATTAGAGGTGATGTATTTAGTAGAACATCTTGTGGCTCAGGTGAAAAATCAAAAGATTCTTCTTACTACAAATTTACATTTGATTTTGAAACAAAGGAGAATGGTATAATTCTGATTGAAAAAGAGAATTTTAATTCTAATACAGTAAATACTACTGAACGCAGCCTCTTAAGATTCATATGTGCTACCCCTAAGTGGAAACTGGATAAAAGATTTAATGGTACTGGTTTTCCATTTAACTCATATGTTATTACTGATGCTGATAGTGATTCTCATGATGATATGATTAGTTTTTATGATATAACTTATGATATTATATCCACTAATTCAAATAATCCAGTTTTGTGGAAGAAAGTGAGTTCTTCATAATATAAACATATTAGTATTTAAATTTTGAAAATATTAAGTAATAAAGACTATGTTGATGTTCAATATTTTTGTCTTATGTATATATTCTGATTGGAAATAATAGAATACCTAAAAACTTATAGTTAAACGTGTTTTTATATGATATTGAATAAAGACTATTGTTAATTTGTATGAAATCAACATAGCCAATCGTATGCATCTTTTACTAACAGATAAATTGATATAGATTATCCCTTTAGAAAATAAACATTTGAAATTATTTTTATAAATAATATTGTTTACTTTACTGATATCACAAATTCATATCAACGAAAGCAATGTTAGAAATAAAAAAGGAACTGATTAAATTAATTATTTTAAAATATGAAGTTTCGTAAAACATTTGGTTATATTATTTATATATAAGTGAATTTATACTTTTTTAAACAATGTTGTTGTTGAATTATATGCATCCATTTGAGCTTTCGTAAATGTAGGATATTTAAACTCTTCATGTGTTTCGTCTTTACTGGTAATATTTAGTGCATATTTGTTATATGGGAAAACAAGTTTTGCTTTTTTATTTAAAAGCTGAGTTGCAAAATTACGTGAGTCATAGCAATCGAAGTTAAAATTAAACATCAGCAGTAAGGAGTTTGGTTTTGCAGCAAAGATAACACTTGATCCTATGTTTGCATAATATAATACTCTCTGATATACAACAAAAACTGTGTTAGGAATATAAAAGTTTCTTGCATTAAAATCGATAGGACGACAATAAAGTAGTTGGCGAACAGGTTTAATACATCCATCAATATTTACTTTTGTTGGACAAACTAAATCTTCTTGTGTAGAAGAAGAATCAGCGTTAATGGAAACGGCATATCCTGCTCCAAAATTACTACCAATTTCTCCTGCTATATTATCTTTACTGTAACAGTATTCTTTAATATGATAAAAATCAGTTTTAACAGATCTTAGCTCACAATAAGCTGTTTTTAAAACTTTTTTCGTATCATTTTTATTTACAAGGGAGGCCTTAAGTTTAGTTATTCGTGACTGTTTAATTGCTGTTATTTTTACTTCACTTGTACCTGGGTCTGTTACTTCAATATTCTCAATACTAAAATAATTTGAATCGTTTGTTTCTTCTAGACTCCATAAGACAGTAAGTTCATCTAAAGAATAATTATTTACTGCAGAATATTCACACGTAATTTTACTAGAATTATCAAAAGCTGGTAATAAATTTCCACTAATTGAAGGGTCATTATCCTCAAAATCTTTTTTACTATATATCCTTTCACCACCTGTATCCAATTCAATTTCGCTTTTATCTAATATGAAGAAATCAGAAGTATAGATTGCGTAATAGGTAGCATCTTTTGTAACAATAGGTAAATCTTCTTCTTTT
>CACYDF010000051.1 GCA_902773085.1 uncultured Erysipelotrichaceae bacterium | reverse complement strand
ATTAATAATTGGATGGGGAATTAGAGCGCACAAATGTTTATTGAGGACTATGAGATTATAGATAATCTCTTGGAGTTTTAAATGAAAATAGAGTATTTAGACTACTTTGATTGGTTTTGTAGTGAAACTGATTCACCCATTTATGGGACACTCTATGGAGAACCCATAAAAGAAGATTATACCGAAAAAAATATTTGTAAATTGAACAACTGGGAATTAAGCCTAACAAAACAACGCGAAGGTTTTTGGTATCGGTGGGGATTCCCTGGCCCTGATATTACGATATACAATTTTAAAGACTACGGTATTACCTGGGCTTTTTCAAAATAGGAGCTATTAAAATGATGGCTATACTAATTATTATTTGGATTGGTATTAATATATATTGGATTAAAAATATTCATTAAAGGGAAGTCTAATTTGACTTTCCTTTAAATTTATGATATAATATATATAGAATGATAGAAAAGGAGAGTGATTAAATGAAATATAAAGTATACTCGCCAAATTTATTAACATTAAAACCTTTTGAAACTGATGATGTAAATGAAGCTTATGACTATTATGATAAACTTATAATAGACTATAGTTTTAAAAATGATACTAAAAATATTAGATTTGTATTGGAAGAAAATGGGGTTATTATTGACTCTGGGTCTTTTGTAAATTAATATGTAGGGAAAAGATTTAACTAATTAGAGAATAGGAAGATTAACTGTACTCTCTTTAGTTCCTATAGACAAAAGGAAAAATACAGGGAAAAGAAGAGAATGGTATTGTTAGTGTGATTGCGGAAATATAACTCAAGTTGAATAGAGATTATTAACTTGTGCAAGATATACTAAATCTTGTGGTTGTTTACGTAAAATTGATGCTTTCTTAGCAACAAATAGTGCAAAAACTCTAACAGAAGAATATTTATGCTCTTTTGATGATTTTGATAAATTTTTATTTATTCATAGAAGTATTACGCGAACAATTAATTTGACCAATATCAATATAAACAAATATACTGATTATATTGAATATTTTTATTATTAGTTGCAATTTAATCAACTCTATAGCTTTTGGCAAAAGCAACCGCGTAGTTCAACCTTTTATGATTTAGCAAAACCCTCAATAGACCATATTATACCAAAATCACGTGGTGGAACAAATGAATTAAATAATTTACAGTTTTTAACTCTTTTTGAAAATTTAAATAAACGAGACATGACTATGGAAGAATGGAATACTTTTAAAAAAGAAACAAATACTCATAGTAATTATTTTATTGAAGAAATTATGAAAGGTGGTGATGTTAATGAATAATCATGTTGGTTATCCTGGTTCGCTCCATAATCACACTGATTATTCTTAGCGTCAAATATTCGTTTGCGCGACTGTATTAACAAAATGGATGATTTATTTGATTATGCAGGTGCGCTTGGACATAAAGTAGTAGCCTTAACTGACCACGAAAG
Source organism: uncultured Erysipelotrichaceae bacterium (assembly GCA_902773085.1). Taxonomy (GTDB): domain Bacteria; phylum Bacillota_I; class Bacilli_A; order RFN20; family CAG-288; genus Enterosoma. The sequence continues at coordinate 676 of CACYDF010000051.1, read as the reverse complement.
TATTAGTGGATGGGTTAAGGCTGAAAAGGCTGCCAAAAAACTGAAAGAAAAGTATCCAGAGTTAAAGGTAATTCTTGGTAATGAGATTTATCTATGTCGGAATGGTTTAAATGCGAGTAATTATAATAGAGAAGTTGATAGATATTACCACTTCATTCTTTTGGCGAAAGATGCAGAGGGCGCGAAGCAGATTCGTGAGATTTCAACTCGCGCGTGGATGCGTAGTTACATGGCGCGCGGTATGCGGCGAGTCCCTACGTATTATAATGACTTGTTTGAAATCATTGGAAAGAATCCAGGTCATGTGATTGGTTCAACCGCATGTCTCGGCGGTGCGCTTCCGACGCAGATTCTTCGCGCGCAGAGTAATCCTGCACTTCTTCCAAAAATTGATATTTGGATTCAACAGATGGATAAGCTTTTCGGTCATGGTAATTTCTTTTTTGAAATGCAACCATCAAAGAACCAAGACCAGATTTTGGTAAACAAAACTTTGTTAAAGTATTCGATTTACTTTGACATTCCATATATTATCACAACTGATAGTCATTATCTTCGTAAAGAAGATAGAGTTGTTCATAAAGCATATCTTAACGCGCAGAATGGTGACCGTGAGGTTGATGACTTCTATGCGACAACTTACATGATGGGAACAAAAGAATTGGAGAGTTATTTT
>CACYDF010000050.1 GCA_902773085.1 uncultured Erysipelotrichaceae bacterium | reverse complement strand
TTTATGCCAACTTAGCTCAGCTGGTAGAGCAACTGATTAGTAATCAGTAGGTCGTAGGTTCAACTCCTATAGTTGGCATTTTTTTATTTGTATTTAATTCAAATACAACAAATACAAAACATTGCCATTTAATCATATATTTGTTAATAAACATTTTATATATTAATTTAAAAATTGTCGATAATACTTATTTGTTTGACTAGCTTTACCTCTAGTTATTGTATAAATGGTTCTACTACTTATTAAAAAGTTATTGAGGTATATGTAAATATTTTTATAAAAGATTGTATTTATTATTATTTAAAATGATAAAATTATTATGTTACAGCGGAACTATATAATAGTTGAGAAAGTTTAGAACTGACGCTTTGAACCTGTAGGTTAATACCTTCGAAGGGAGTAATTGTGCTTTCTTTAACTATATCTATTGTTAGGAGGGCATATGAAAAAAAGTAACAAATATCAAATATATCAAGTTGTAGTAAGTGGACTTTTACTTTCATTAAGTTTTGTTTTAGGAATGATAAGTAAGCTAGTTCCTTTTTTTAGGATGCCTAGTGGTGGTGGAATATCACTTGCAATGATTCCTCTTTCTTTTGTCGGTTTAATCCTTGGACCTATTTATGGTTTAGTTTCTGGATTTTTATATGGTTTATTTAATATGTTAATTGATGGTGCTTTTAGTTGGGGATTCCCTTCTATTTTACTTGATTATTTCTTATCTTATTCTTCAGCATTTGTTTGTGGGTTTTTTAGAAAATATTTTTATAAGAAAAAGATTTGGTCAGTTGTTGTTAGCTTATCCTTGTTTATTGTATTAAGATTTTTCTTCCACTTCCTTAGTGGTGTTATTTTATATAATCCTTATATTGATGAGACAGGAATTATGTTTTCTCTTCCTGCAGTATTATATTCGACAATTTATAATTTAGGTTATTTATTACCAACATTTATTATTTCTTTATTAGTAAGTTTAATGATAATTCAACCAATCTTCAGATTATTTAATAATAATATCTTCCTTACTCTTGGGAAAAAATATTATGATAAGGAAAATGATCATAGTTCTATTGAAATAATTTTGTATTATTTGATATTAATTTCTTTTGTTTCTATGATTATATCTTTTGCTTTCAATGTTTCTTACGATGAAATGACCATAAATTTCTCATTTTTGGCTATTATTTCCTTAATAATATCCACTTATGCGTTAATTAATAGCGTTTATTTAATCTATTTTATGGATGAAAACGAATATAAGAAAGAATTAATTAGATATAAGGTGTTTAAAACTAATTATAGATTACACATAAGTAATATTATTTTAATCATACCTATTATTACTCTTTCGATTACATCAATTTGTTTAAATTACCTTTAGTATAAAATAATATTCAACTATTCTTATTAAATAAAGATTATAATAATTATGGTTGTTTATGGAAAAAATAATAGAGATTAAAAATTTAGTCAAAGATTATGGACATGGTCGTGGTGTCTTTGATGTATCAATAGATGTAACAAAAGGAGAAGTGCTTGGTTATCTTGGACCAAATGGTGCAGGTAAGTCAACAACAATTAGGCACTTAATGGGCTTTGCAATTCCTGATAGTGGAAAGACTTATATAAAAGGGAAAGACACTTTAAAAGATAGAGTAGTGGTTATGCAAGATGTCTCTTATATTCCTGGTGAAGTTGCCCTCCCTGATTTATTAACAGGTAGACAAGTATTTGAAGAACAGAAAGCATTAAAGAATGTCAAAGATGATTCTTTCTTAAAATACTTAATTAATTTATTTAAACTTGATGATTCGATTGTATGTAAATCAATGTCACTTGGGTCAAAAAGAAAAATTGCTATTGTATCAGCTTTTATGTCTGATCCAGACGTCATTATTTTAGATGAACCTTCATCTGGATTAGATCCTGAAATGCAAGATATTTTTATCAAATTAATAGAAATTGAAAAAGGTAGGGGTAAAACAATTCTTCTTTCTTCTCATATCTTTAGAGAGGTAGACGTCAGTTGCGATAGAATTGCAATAATAAAAGATGGCAAAATAGTTTCTGAATTAAATACTGAAGATCTAAAACACAAAAATGTAACTGAGTACACAGTGTATTTTAAAGATAAAAAAGATATGGCTAATTCAATTGATAAATTAAAAAAATATAAGTTAGTCGAGAGGCAAAATTTATCAAGTAAATATCTTGTAAATGCAGATAATATCAAAGATTTTGTACTTAACATTTCTAAATTAGAAATAAAAGATTTATCACAAAAGGTTGAAAGTCTTGAGGATTATTTCATGTCTTTTTATAAAGAAGATATTGAGTATGGAGTGATGTAAAATGAATAAGTTGATTTCAATTTCTTCTATAACAAAAGATTATGGAGATAATCGTGGTAACTTTGATATTTCTTTAGACGTATATGAAAACGATATTGTTGGTATTATGGGAGAAAATGGTGCTGGTAAAACAACACTTATTAGACAAATAATGGGTTTTGTTAAACCAGATTCTGGGACAATTAAAATATGTGGATATGATGCATATAAAGATTCTGCAACTTGTAAAAAATTTATAGGTTATGTTCCTGGTGAAATTAATTTCCCAGATGTAAAAGATGGTAATACTTTTTTACATGAATATGGATCAAAGTTAGGAGTAAGTGATTTTACTTATTCAAATAGTATTATTAAAAGGCTTCAACTCGATATTACTGCTTATCCAAAAAGAATGTCAAAAGGAATGAAGCAAAAAACTGCAATTGTATCTGCTCTTATGCTCCAAGCCTCTATTGTTATTTTAGATGAACCTACTACAGGATTAGATCCACTTATGAGAGAAGAGTTTTTAAAAATTATTAGTGAGCAAAAAGAAAAAGGAA
>CACYDF010000049.1 GCA_902773085.1 uncultured Erysipelotrichaceae bacterium | reverse complement strand
GAAGTTACACCAAGTTTATTTGCTAAATATGTTTGAGTATAATTTTCTTTTTCACGTAATTCCTTTAGTTTCATTTTAACACCTCTTAATTATTTTCAAGGATAACTTGATAAATGAAACAACAAAATCAAGGTAAGTCTCATCTTTGAAATAAAAAATCAAGGTTTGCTTACTATTAAAAAAATAGGATGAAATGTATTTGTTTTTTTATAGTAAAAAGGTTTGATTAAAATTTTCTCTGCAAGTTTTATTTAAACAAGAGATGGCCTTTAAAAAATAATATAATTATCTAACTTGTTTCATTGAATTAATATTGTTTATTCAAATAAAGAAAAGAGTTTTTGTTAATCATAAAAAAACTATATATTATTTTTTTATTTATGTTCAATGAATTTTTTAAGCATTGATATGATATTACATAATACTATAATTCATCTAATGTGTTATTAGATGTGCATCTTCGATTTATTTTTTATTTATATTTTGAAACTTTATGTGTATAAACTACTGGCTCTAGCGAGAAACAATCATCCAACTTGGGAATCATATATTTTCTTATATAATCCGTTTTTCTTAATTAGATTTTCGTGGTTTCCTACTTCTTTAATGCTACCATTTTCCAATACTACAATCTTATCTGCATTTTTAATGGTTGATAGTCTATGTGCAATTATTATCTTTGTACATTTTAATTCACTAAGTGTATCCATTATTTTTCTTTCAATTAAGAAATCTAGATTTGATGTACACTCATCTAGTACTAATATCTTTGGCTCTTTTAATAAAGTTCTAGCAAGAGCTAGTCTTTGTCTTTCTCCACCACTAAGATTAGTTCCTGCTTCTTCTAAATATGTATAGTATTTAGTTGGCATTTCATTAATAAATCCACTACAACCTGCTTTACTTGCAACATCTTGAACTTGTTCTAGTGTGGCATCTTGTTTACCGAGTCTTATATTATCCATAACTGAAGTAGAGAAAAGTTGAACATTTTGAGGAACATACCCAACTTGATTTCTTAGTTCTCTTTTATCTATTGATTCTAAATCATTATTGTTGATAATAATATTTCCTTCATTTGGAGTATATAAACCTAAAATTAGTTTTGCAAGAGTTGTTTTACCACCTCCTGTTTCACCAACAAGAGCTACTGTTTCTCCTTTTTTAATATCAAGATTAATATTCTTTAATATTAATCTACCAGCACCATATCTAAAAGAGACATTCTTAAGAGATATATCTCCATCAATAGTAAAATCTTTCTTAAGACTTCCATTTTTTTCTTGTTCTTCTTCTAAATCAAGAAGTTCAGACATTCTAGTAAGAGCAATGTTTGCTTCTTGTATTTTCATTTGTAGTGATACTAGTCTTCCAACAGGATCCATAAAATAACTAGAAAGTTGCATAAACATCATCATGGTACCAAGAGTAATATTTCCATCCATAACAAAATATGCTGCAACACCAGTTAAAACTAGATTACCTATATTACCAATAAAAGAAGAAATAGAACCTTGAATATTAGAAAGTACATTTCCTCTATATCCAACTTTTAAAGATGAAATATATTTTTGTTCAATTTGATCCATAGTTAATTTTTCTACACCAAAAGATTTAATTGTTTCTGCACCTTTTAAATCATCAATAATTTCACTATTCATTGCAGAAGTCTTTTCCATTGCTTCTTTATTTAATTTTTTATATGGTTGTTTAAATATATAAACTAAAACTATACTTATTATTGTCATAACTAAAATAATTAGGAATAGTTTTATATTTATTACTGCTAATATTATTCCTGAGATAATAGTTAACATAATATCAAGGAGCAATGAAAGAAGAATATCTGAAAAGATATCTTTTACAGTTCCTACATCTTGAAATCTAGTTAATATATCACCTACTTTTCTGCTTCCAAAGAATGAGAATGGAAGATTAAATATATGATTAAAATAATTAAGTGTTAGTGGAATATCAATTCTTAATGATAAGTGTAAAAGTAAATGTTGCCTTGCTGAAGAAAGTAAAATACTAAATAAACCTATTAGTCCAAACCCAATACAAAAAGCAACTAATTGATTCTTTAGATTATAAGGAATTATCTCATCCATTAATAGTTTATTAAAAACAGTTGAAATAATACCTAGTGCAGTTAAAACTACACTACCTATAATTGCTAATATAAAAAGTTTTTTCTGAGATAAAATTAAAGTTGCAAATCTAGAAAATACACTTTTCGCTTTTTCTTTATCTGGAATAAAGTTGGCGTTAGGAATACAAAGTAATAATTCGTTAGCAAAATCTTGAAAGAAATCTTCTTTTTTCTTTTTGATTATTTTGCCTTCAGCAGGATCCATAATGTAAATATGGTTTTTATTGACCTTTGTAATTACTACAAAATGTGATAAACCTTCTTTTGTATAAACCCTTGCAATACAAGGCAATGTAAAAGGATTATCAAAAACTTCTCTACTTCCTCTCCAAGCTTTAACATCAAAACCTAGAGTTTCTAGTGCTTCAACTAGACCTAACAAAGTAGAACCTTTTTCAGTTGTTTTACTTAGTTCACGGACTTTGCTTAAAATAACCTCTTTTTTATAGTGATTACAAATATAAGTTATACATGCTGGCCCGCAATTTGATGAATCATACTGCTTTATCGAGCGCATAGTTATTATGTATAAAAATTATTTAGAATTATTAGAAAAGTAATTGATTACTAATGGACATTCAGCTTTAACTAGTGGTTCTAATCCCAATCTAATATTATTATCCATTAAGTAGCTAAAATATTTTTTAACCCTAACTATTAAAGTATTACTATCTTTGTTCCAATAAAACTTAGCAATTAATCTTTTATATAGGGACGTTATTTTCAAAATATCATCATTTGAGTCTTTGATTAAGCAAATCGCATATAGATAATAAATAGACGAGAGGTGCATCAAATAATCAGAGACTCTCTCATTCTCTAAAAAATAATATAGTTCTTTATAAGCTAAATCAATATTATCTAAAAACATATTTGAATAACCTATATAGAAAGTGAAACTTTGAAAAAGAGAAAGAGAGAGAGTTTTCTCCCTCTCTTTTCTAAAAAATTCTTCGGCTTTGCCATATTCTTTATTTTCAAAAAATAGATTAAATTTATTAGCTAAATTTTTTTGTTTTAAAGATGTTATAATAATTATAACTGCTCCTAAAGCCACTATAATAAAAGAAGAAAAGATTATAGTTACTTCTACTTTAAAAACCTCTTCTGAAGGATTAGTATAACTACAAATGAATAGCCAAACTACCATATTAGTGAAAGTAGCTAATAGGATTGTGAAAAACAAGTTTTTAATTATTCTTAACACCTTTTCTCTTCTTTTCAAGTTCATACTATTTAATTTCTCCGCGTACTAAACTCTTCAATTATTATATTCTTTTGTGCTATCTGCTTTAATGCCTAATTTTTTAGTAATTTCAATTTCGTTGCAAGATTTATAAAGAATTAAACTATTGCCTGGAATTTGTTCTGTTTTACTCTCTTTTCAAATTTTAATTAACTTCTGTTTTTTTTCAATGTCTTAAACAAATCAATGGAGATATTGTTAGAAAAGATTGTTTAAATATTGATTTGTTGAATATCATAATAAAGTTTTGTGTCTTTATAATTGGTAAATAAAACTAATAATTGGTTGCCATAATCTTTTTTTTCATCACATATTGAGGATAATATTTCTGCTTTTTTAATCATAATATTAGGATTATTTATTCTTCTATCAAAAAACGGCAATTGCTTTTCTTTATAGTAACGTTTAAAGGTGTTCCTTCTTTTTAAATACAACGATGAAAGTTGTTTAATCTGTTCATCATTCTTTTCTACCATAGATATTATCATCAGATAGAAGATACTTTGAAGTGCTAACTCAGGATTGCAAATTAAAAAACTGTATGGAATTTTTTCAAATAGGTCCCTTGCTTCGTTATATTTTCCAGTAAGAGAATTACATATAGCTTTATATTCAATCATTTTCATTTTAATCTCAGTTGAATAGTAAAATTTAATCTTTTCTTTTAATACACCATCGAGATCTTTATTGGATATTGCCTTTTGATATCTGCTTGTCATTTTCTTAACAACACAGTCTTCAAATATTATTAAAACAAAAAGAATTAACATAAAAGAGAAAAATACTATCATAGGTATAAGAAAAGGAACACTAGTAAATACACAAACAAATAAGTAAATAGTGTATCCAATTATTGCAAATAATACTAAATAAGAAAGCAAAAGCCTTATTTGATATAGAATTTTCAAGTTACGCTATCACTAAAGTTCTTTTTGCTCCAAGCGAATACCCTAATGCTACACCAGCAAATTCGCCACCAATTCCTTCACCAATGAATCCAGCTATTGATGAAATTGCAAAAGTGTTAAAAGAAAAATATACACTGACAGATATTAATCCTTTACCATCCTCATAACTCATTTCTTCTTTACTAGTTATTTCATAACCAGAATGAGGAAGAATTAACCCGTTGTTTAAAACTTTTTCCATTTTTTCTCTCCTTTAAAATTTTAAATTACTTTTGATTCTTTTTCAACGGCATAAACAAATCTAGAATCACTT
>CACYDF010000048.1 GCA_902773085.1 uncultured Erysipelotrichaceae bacterium | reverse complement strand
TACGATCTATGAGTTGTTCTAACTTTACCACTCTTTTTAAAATAATGAAGAGCTGCATTATCTTGTTGTGCAAGAAGATATCCAGATCTAAATGCTACATCATTTGAATTCATTTTAACAACTTGACCTTTTTTATTAACCTTTTTCTTAACCTTTAATTCAGCAGCATATAATTTAGATCTTTTTCCTGGAGAATAAAAATTAACTGTTTTTATCTCCTTATCTTTTGTTACATACTCTTTTTTACCAATTGGACTTCCTAACAATCTTTTCTTTTTTGCCATAAATTCTTTTCCTCCTTTTTTATAGCTTTAATATATAAAAGGGAACACATCATTAAATGCATTCCCTTTAATACCTTTATTAATTTCCTAACTCTTCTCTTAAATCTGTTTCAACTTGATCTATTAGAGATTCTTTCCTTCCTCTATCTACTACATATTCTGGTTTGAAAAAATTATAGAGTTTTAAGAATTGTATCTGGTCCTTTTTTAACATCATATTTGTGTAGAGTTCTGGATGATCTACTCCACAAGGTAATGTTTCAAAGAAACAATACTTATTCCATTCTCCTTTATGATCTAATCTTAAATCTTCTGTCTCACCAGCTACTAATCTATATGGAACCATAATATAGAATTCATCAGCTGTCTTTTGCCATAACTTCTTAATAATGTAGAATGTTGCTTGTGAGTAATAGAATCTTAATGTCATTGTATTATCAAAAAGTATTACTTCCATTAAATACCTTTTTGAAATACCTCCAGATTTTAGCTTTGTAACTTCTACTTTAACCAAAGCTTTTGCGTGTGAAAGATCTCTTAATTCATCAGCTGTGAATGATCTGAGCTTCTTCGTGTCTAAATTTGTTTTTTTGTTTCCCATTTTATTTTCCTCCTGTGGTTGTTTAAAAAAACAATTTTATTATAGAATCTCTTCTGTTCCGTTTTTTTGTATTCGGTTATTATTGATAAAAACTTCTTTATGAAATTATTAAAAAAACATATATAATATTTTATGCGGAGTTCGGTCTCTAAATCCTTCGCAATATAAAATAAAACCAAGGAGTAAAAATGAAAGAAAAAAAGTCTTGCTTTCAAAAAGCAAAAGAAATATTTAATGAATATAAAATTCTTTTAAGGAATATTCCTTCTATTATTGTTTCTTTATTTGTTTTATCAGTAGTAGTAATGAATCTTCTTGCAAATAAAACAATATTTCAAAATGAATATATTGCTTTAGATGGTGGTTTTATTATTTCTTGGCTTGTTTTTTTATCAATGGATATTATTACTAAACATTATGGACCTAAAGCATCAACAATGGTATCTATTTTTGCAACCATAGTTAATCTATTTATGTGTTTAATATTTTATATTGTCAGTATAATTCCAACTAGTATTGATTATAGTGGATTTAATTTAATTTTTGGTGGAACTTGGTTTATATTGCTTAGTTCTACTGTAGCTTTTATTTCTTCTGCAATAATTAATAATTTTATTAATTATTCACTAAGAAAAATGTTTAAAGATAATGATATAAGACTATCTTTTTATACAAGAAGTTATATTTCAACTTTTATTGGTCAGTTTTTTGATAATTTGATATTTGCTTTACTAACATTTATGGTTTTTGCTCCTATATTTTGGGATGGTTTTAGTTGGTCTTTTATTCAATGCTTAACTTGTTCAATTATTGGTGCTATATTTGAACTTATTCTTGAAATAATTTTTTCTCCTCTTGGATATAGAATAAGTAGAAGTTGGAAGAAAAATAATATTGGTAAGGAGTATTTTATATATATTAAGGAGAAGAAAAATGAAAATATTAATTAGTGGTACAAGTAAAGGAATTGGGTTTTCTATTACAAATTATTTTTTAGATAAAGGTTATATTGTATATGGTCTAGATATCTTAGAATCAACAATAAATAATAAAAATTATCATCACTATAAAGTAGATATTAAAAATAAAGATGAATTACCTAATATTGGAGAAGTAGAATATATATTTCATAATGCAGGAAGTCAAAACTCTCTAGATGACATAGATAATAATCTAAAGGGTACTATTAATGTAAATGAGAAATATGCATTTAATAAAAAAATTAAATCTGTATTATTTAATGCCTCTGCTAGTGCAAGAAGTGGTTTTGAGTTTCCTCAATATGTAGCAAGTAAAGCAGGAATAGTAGGTTATATGAAAAATGTAGCTTGTAGATTAGCAAAATATAAAGCAACAGTAAATTCTCTCTCTTTAGGTGGAGTTAATACTGAAAGTAATAATGTATTAATTAAAAATAAAAAATATTTTAATAAGATAATGGAAGTAACTCCTTTGAAAAAATGGATGGAATTAGATGAAGTAAATAAATGGGTTTATTTCCTTCTTATTGAAAATAAATCAATGACTGGTCAAGATATTCTTATTGATAATGGAGAATATAATTTAAATAATACTTTTCTTTGGCCTGAAAATTAGTGCTGATCACCAGTTGGGTTTTTAACAGAGAATCCAACATTAACAATATGGTCACCAACTCTTTCAAGACTGTTAATTAAATTTGTATAGTATGAACCAAGTTCAACTGTACAATTTTCTTTTGACAATCTTTCAAAATGATTTGCAGTAAATTCTCTTTTATATCCATCAATTTTTTCTTCAAAAGAAGAGAGTTCTTTTAACTTAGCTTTGTTCTTTTTACCAGCTACAAAAAGACTTATTGCTAGATCATACATTTCAAAAAGAGTTTGTGACATTTCTCTTATTTCATCTTTAGCAGTTAAAGAAAAAGAAAGACCGCTTTGCTTCATATCACTAGCATCACCAAAGAAATTTTTGGCAAAGTCACCAATTCTTTCAATATCATTAACTACATGGAAATAACTACCAATTTGTTTTTCATCTTTTAAATCGAGAAGAGGAGAAAGTTTAACTAAGAACTGAGTAATTGTTTTATTCATATAGTTAATTGTTTTTTCAGTATCAAAAAGTTCTTCTCTATTATCAACTGATTCATTTAAGATATCATATATTCCTCTTTCAAAATTTTCTTTTGATTTATTAGCCATATTAATGATTTCTCTTTTTGTTTGATACATGGCAATAGCTGGAGTTCTTAAAAGTCTATCATCAATATATTTAATTTGTTCTTCAACCTTATCTTTCTTATCTTTAATAACAAACTTGGATAACATGACAACATATTTAATTAGCGGAGTAAATAATGCAGTATTTAAAAGGTTAAAGACTAAGTTAAAGATGGCTATTTCATATGATTCATTATTAATTACACTTAGAATAGAAACAATTTGTTCATTCAATGCCCATAAAACAATTGTAAAAAGAAATACGCCAACAAAACTAATAAATGCATATATAAAGCCTGTTCTTTTTGCATTAGTATTAGAACCTATTGTTGCAAAAATTGGAGTAATACAAGTACCAAAATTAGCACCAAGAACAATGAATAAACCACTGCTTAAATCTAAAGCACCACTACTAACCATAATAATTACTAAACCAGACATTGCACTACTTGATTGTATGATGGCTGTAAAAATGATTCCTAAAAGAAGTAATAACAATGGGAAGTTTATTGTAGAAAAGATATTTTGAATAAAGGATTTAACACTATCATTATTAAAAGAACTGCTCATTAAATCTAGACCAATAAAAAGAAGTCCTAATCCGCAAAGTAGTCCACCTATATTTTTTATTTTGTCATTTTTAATAAACTGCATCATAATTCCTATAAGGGCAAATACAGAAATATATAAACCTATATCAAAACTTGATAAAGAGACTAAGAATCCAGTTACTGTTGTACCAATTTTTGCACCCATAACAACTGAAGTAGCTTGGGCAAGAGTCATTACACCGATATTAACAAAACCGATAGCCATAACGGCTGTTGCATCACTTGATTGAATTAAAGCAGTAACACCTGCTCCAATTCCAATTCCTGCAAATCTATTTGAAGTAATTTTACCAATTAGTTTTTTAAGACTAGGTCCAGCAATTTTTTGTAAAGATGAAGAAAGCATATTCATTCCAACAATAAATACGCCTATTCCAGCTAGCAAAGCAATGAAGCTAGTAAAAATTACCATTTCTTTACTCCCCTTTTTTAATTAAGATAAGTCGAAGATAAATACTAGTAATAATTTTCATCTTAATATTAACTACAAAATAATTTAAACATAAAAAAAAATAATATTCAATAATTATAATTATTGGAATCATCAAAATTAACTTTAAAAAATAATATCTATAAATTAATTAAGCAAAAAATAACTTCGGGACAACGGGATTTAAACCCGTGACCCCTTCCACCCCAAGGAAGTGCGCTATCAAGCTGCGCTATGTCCCGAATACTAAAAGATTATATATTTTTTTTAGTGATAATTCAATTATGTTAGAGCAATGCCATATTTTTAAAACTTATCAATTAGATTAAACAGTTTTTTAGTGGCTTCTTCTTTAGTATATTGGCCAAGTGTTTTCCCTTTACTAAAGAT
>CACYDF010000047.1 GCA_902773085.1 uncultured Erysipelotrichaceae bacterium | reverse complement strand
TATGCATTTTATGGTGATGGAAAACCATTTGAAATAAAATTACCATCTAATGTTCCTCAAAAACAAGCTAGCCAAGTATTCAATACTTCATTTTATAAATCAAAACTTTGCTCATCAACTACTGGATTAAATTATGAATACCAAGCTAAAAGTAAAAAATATGTTTTCCAACTCCTTTATAATTCAGAAGCAAATAGTTACAAAGTTAAAGATGTTGCTACTAAGACTATGTCTTTACCATATTCATTCCCAACTAATAATGGTGATCGTGCTAATGACTTTACTCAGTTCCCATACTTAACTAAGAATACTAAAGATGAAATTACTGTTTATAATTCAGAACAATTACTTTATGTTCTTGAACATGGATATAAGCCTGTACCAGTGAGTGAAAGTCCAGCTGAAGTTCTTTTTAATTATTGCAAAGAAACATTAAAAACAATTATTAAAAATGATATGACTGAAATTGATAAAATTACTGCAATTTATTCATATGTCATTTCTCATTCTGTTTATGATTCACTAAGTGATACAAATTCTACTTACACAGTTGAAGAAGTCAATTTCCCTGACTTTATCGCTTCAAGTTTTAGAAGTTATTATGCAGAAGGTGCTCTTATTGATGGATGCAGTAATAGCCATGGCCTATCAAAAGCATTTAATATCCTTGCTAATATTGAAGGAATTAATTCACTAAAAGTCACTTCAAGATTTAATGATGATACGGCTGGAATTAATTCAATCAACTATTCTGATGAAGGTGCATTATATTCTAATACTGGTTACTGCTATGTATATAATTCTGCAGATAAGAAATATTACATTGTTGACCCATCATATTCGATGTATACAACAGCATCAATCAGTGATATAAATTATTCTTTATATCGTAAACCATGTATTATGTATCCATTTGAAAAATGGTCTGCTCTATACGAAAAAATAACTGATAGATACTTTGAAAGTTATAAAAAAGCAGAAGCTCTTGGAACTGACCAAGTTTTCACTGCTGCCAATTATAAAATTGGAGCATCTTATAATTTACTAGTTAACAATTATAGTGATCTTGGTAATTATGTTAGAGATGTATTTAGTTATATGAAAGATCAAAATAAAGATACTTCATATAAGACAAATGAAGCACTATATCAACTTAATATAACTATCAATGAATTAGAGACTGAACTAACTAATAATCCTGATTATCTTTCTGATAGTAATAATGTTTCTAGTGTTAATAGCAGTATCAATAATAGATTATCTAGTTATACTAGCACAATCGCTTACCGTGCTAGTGTTGATTTTTATTCAGCCCAAGATACAGGACTAATTTTAATCTTAAAATACACTTAAATCTAATTATTAATTCAGTTCCATTTTAACTCTCTGGCGATATCTATTATTAAAAAAGATGTCGCCTTTTTTACTTCATATATAAAATATTATTTTTATAATTACAAATAACTACTTATTGATAACTTCAATTTTAGTTACACTTTCAAGTTTAGGAGGATAAACTAATGCTACATTCCCATTATATGTAACTGAGATATTATCCCCTTCTTTTAATTCATCAAAAGATATCTCTTTATTATTCTTGATAATCTTATATTCATTACTAAACGAAAACGAATAAAAAAATGATTGATTATTTTCTTTAGTTAAAAGTCCGTATATATTATTAATATTTTCAAATGTACCCTGCATTAGAAAAGTATTATCTTTAGTAATTTCAAGTGGTTTATCAATAGATAAATCATTATCCTTACCAAGATTAGAAATTAAAGATAGTGCAGAATAAAGAATATTAGACACATCTTTATTATAAGTAATGAAGTTATTAAAAGCAATTTAGCTATTTAGTCTAGAATAATTTGAAAAATACTGTTTAACTTGCTCGTCTACTTTTTCTTTTTTATTCTTCTTAATTAATTTTAAATATGTTTTATCAACAATATCAGAAGCACCTTTTGGTATTTCTATTCCAAATAATTCTTTTAATTTATCAAATGCTTTTAATAAATAATATCTTGCAATAACAGATGATACGGCAACACTTGGAAAATATGATTCTCCACTGGTATGGAAATATATTTGATTAGGTACTATTTCACTTTCTACATACTTTTTATAATTACTTTGTGGAACAAATTGATCTACATAAATAATTGTTGAAGAAGGTAGATTATATTTTTTAATAATACCAGCATGGGAAAGATTATGTATCTTAGATAAGATATTGTTTTTATTCATCCCTATACTTTCTAAATAAGATAATTTACTAGGCGAGACTTGAACTACATAGTTTTTAATTCTTCTAACAAGTTTTAAACCAATATCTTGAATATAATTATCTTTCATCTTTTTAGAATCTTGAATCTTTAAACTTGTAAGATAATCCATATCTTTACTTTCAATATAACTTGATACAACAATTAATGGGCCAAAGAAATCACCAACACCTACTTCATCAGAACCTATTTGATTATTCTCATCAATATATTTAGTTTTATTATCATTAGTATTTGATATAACAAAGTCAAGAAGAAACTTTTCAGCTTCATCAATAATTATATCTTTATATTCAGAAGAAAAAGTAATTGTAAATAAATTCTTTGAGTAATAACAATTTATTTCAAATGACTTTCCTTTATAAAAAAAGAATTGATATTTATTTGAGTAAGATCTATCTTCAACATGATAATAATCTTTTATCTCAAGAGCTTTTATTTCATCAATTCTTGCTTTTAAATAATACATATACATTTAAAATTATATCAAAAGAATTATTAAATAATGATTAATAATGTATTGTTTTTGTTAATGAAAAGAACTACATTAACATTAACGAATCAATGTTATATTTTTTCTTTTTAAAATAATCTTTTTTTATTTGCTTTTTTATTGCTATTTTTAAATTATTTGTTTCAAAAGAAATCGAAGAAAGGGAATTGCCTTTTTTAAAAATAAGTTTATATTCGCTATTGCTTTTTTCAAAACAAACAATATTAGATAAAAAAGAAGAATTAAGT
>CACYDF010000046.1 GCA_902773085.1 uncultured Erysipelotrichaceae bacterium | reverse complement strand
CATTCTTCGTCCTCAATATCAGCTTTATCAACAATAATATTATTTAAATCAACTTCTTCTTCGACTTCTTGAATATCTTCTTCGATAATTTCATCTTTTGCTTCATATTCACTTTCACTTGGTAAAACTAAACATGAAGAAATTGTTTCATTATCTCTAAGTCTAATTGTTTTAACACCAATTGTATTTCGACTAACTTCAGATATACTTGTTAAGCTAGTTCGCATTGTCGTTCCAGCATTAGTAATAAGAATTAAATCTTCATCACCTTTAACTGTTTTAATTGTTAAAAGTTTACCAGCTTTTTCACTGTCTTTTAAAGTCCTTACACCTTTTCCACCACGATTTGTAATACGGTACTGTGTACCATCAGTAATCTTTCCATATCCGTGTTCACCAAGAGAGAAAATCTTATTTCCATCAAGGGAGGAGACAAGGCCGACTACTTCAGCACCTTTATTTAATCTCATACCTCTTACACCTGCAGCAGTTCTACCCATTGATCTAATTGTATTTTCATAGAAAGAGCAGACAAGTCCATCACTAGAAGCAAGAGAAATAATGGCAGTTCCATCAGTGTGTTTGACATCGAGAAGTTCATCACCATCTTTTAAACCAATAGCGATTTTACCATTGATATTGATGTTCTTAAAATCAGCAACTGAACAACGTTTAACAACACCTTTTTTAGTAGTGAAGAAGATAAAAGAATTTTCATCATAATCATTCATTGAGATAATTGAATTAATCTTTTCACCATCATTAAGTTTAAGGAAGTTTACAGCAGGAATTCCTTTTGATATTCTGCTACCTTCTTGGATAGTATATCCTCTTGTTCGATATACCCTACCAATATTAGTAAAGAATAAAACATCAGTCTTAGTACGTGAATGGACAAGAAGTTCAACTTCATCATCTTCTTTGGTTTTCATTCCTCTTATTCCAACACCACCTCTATTTTGAGTTTTGAATTCATTTGGATCTAATCTCTTGATATATCCTGACTTAGTTAAGATAACAAGGATTTCTTTATTAGGAATTAAATCTTCATTATCTGGAGAATATTCAGTATCACTAATTTCAGTTCTTCTTTCATCTCCATATTTATTTTTAATTTCTTCAAGTTCATCAATTAAAACTTTCTTTAAAACTTCTTCATCATTTAGTATTGATAAGAAGAATTTACAACTTTCTTCTAGTTTAGTTTTTTCATCAATAAGTTTCTTTTGTTCAATTCCAGTAAGTCTTCTTAAAGTCATATCTAAGATAGCTTTGCACTGGATATCATCTAAAGAAAATCTAACCTTTAATTTTTCAGTTGCATCTTCATTTGAACTTGCACTTCGAATAATTCTAACAGCTTCTTCAATGGCATCAGAAACAATTAATAGACCAGTAATAATATGAATTCTATCTTCAGCTTTCTTAAGGTCATACTGGGTTCTTCTCTTGATAACATCTTTTTGGAAGTTAATATAAATTGTAAGTGCTTGTTTCATATTTAATACTTTTGGTGAACCATTATCAAGGGCTAACATATTGACACCAAAAGTAGATTGAAGCGAAGTATATTTATATAAGTGATTAGCAACAATTTCAGGAATATAACCTTTTTTAATTGATACGACAAATCTTGTTCCTGCTTTCTTAGATGAATAGTCAGCAACAGAAGCAATACCCTCAATTACTTTATCATCAGCAAGTTCTGCAATATGTTTAGCAAGATCTTTCTTGTTAACCATATAGGGGAACTCATAGAAAGTCAAATCACATTTACCGTTATTTTCTTCAACAACATATTTAGCTCTAATTTTTATTGAGCCTCTTCCAGTTTCAAAATATTTTCTTATTCCTGCTCGACCAAGAATAGTTGCACCACCTGGGAAATCAGGACCTTTAATAATATCCATTAATTCAATAGTACTGATATCAGGATTAGTGATAATTGTTTGGCAAGCAGAAATAGTTTCTTTTAAATTATGTGGAGGAATACTTGTTGCCATACCAACAGCAATACCACTAGTTTCATTACATAAAAGATTTGGGAATCGGCTAGGTAAGATAACTGGT
>CACYDF010000045.1 GCA_902773085.1 uncultured Erysipelotrichaceae bacterium | reverse complement strand
TCATTGCCCTCTCAAGGCAACATTCACGGGTTCGAATCCCGTTTGGGTCACCACGCAGGTTAATACTCGCTACAAAATTACTGATAAATCAGTAAGAAACACAATTGTGGCGAGTTTTGTTTTGCTTTGTAGTTTATATTTCAGCGAACCACAAGGGATTCAATACATTTTCAATACATAAAGTGTGTTCCCACCTCGAAATATTAGAGTTGTTTTGCAAATGAAGGCGTGTGGGAAACTCGCTACATTTAGATAAAAACTAGAAAAGATTATGCTATGATATTTTCATGAATTATCAAGCAAGATTTGTAATTACAAAGAGTGGTAGAGTAATAAAACTCGATGGATGGAAACCAGTTAGAGAAATAATTAATAAAAAATGGACTAATCCTCGCCCAATCGAACAAAGCGAAGTTTTGGATGGAAAGGTCGTATCATTTTTTGAGGCTCAAAAATACGCTGATTGTCTTGATGACGAAATACTTAAGCCATCAAGGATTAGAGAAGACCTACAAATAATTATTTCAAAATATGCCTATAATCTTTATGAATATTTCATTGCTGAGCTATCTAAAGAAGTTGATAACTATGGCCTTGATGACACTGTAATTCATTTTAAAGTCAACGACGAAAATAAATGTTTTTTGTTCGTTCACTGCATTTCGTTTTACCTTTTTCTTTTTGATTTATATTGTCGTGAATCAATTGCTGGATTCGTTGAAATGTTTTACATAATGGTTTATGAAGAATTTCCCAAATTGTTGTACTTTTTTAACTTGAATTATTTAAACGAAAAAGAAATTGGCGGAACACTATTTGAAATATATGATGTTTTCTATAAAGTTTATTTTGATAATAGTTTGCGCAAAGATTATTTAGATTATGCAGACAACCCAAAAGAACCATTTCAAAAAAATGAAAGTGATTCAAACAATATATTTCGTGTTTGGTGCTATTTCTCTAGAATTGTGTATTTGAAATTTATGGGGTTCGAGATAAGCGATTTGCCAACCTGGGATAATTATTCATACAAATCTTATGGTTCATCTTTTAATAGAAACGCTTTTGAAAATGCATCTTTTTTTGGAGAAAATGAATTTCTATGTGATGCAACAGATGTTGCGTGCAAGCTAGCGAAAAAGTATTCAAAAGATGAATAACTAAGATATAACTTATGCGCCTTTTCGGTAAAATAGTTTGATATGGAAAGAAAAGGAAAAAAGTAGCGTATATCATTCAGCTTGCCTCACCATAAAGTTTATAACTCGCTTCCAATTTATTGGTACTCCAGTATAGTTGATATGGTGCGAGTTTTTTGTTGCCGTTTGGTATTCGAATACCAGTATAAAACAAGGGTTATATTAAGAGTTCTACAGCTAAGACAACAATTTATAATAAACATATGAGTAAAGATGACGTTGAATACGCGCTGAGAAACTCGCTACATTGTCTACCACTTTGTGCCTTTTTTTGATAATATTTTTGTATGGCCTATCACAATAATGGATTAATGGTAGAAAACATTAAGAATTTAATGGTTTTTTGGGATGTTTCTGAAAACAACAAAAATGGGCTTAATCCTAAAGATATTCCAGTTAATTCTTGTAAAGTAGTTTTTTGGAAATGTGAAAATGGACATTCGTGGAAAGAAAAAGTTTCTAGAATGTATGGAAGGAAGAATAAATGTTTATATTGTTCGGGCAGAAGTGTTCAAAGAGGCTATAACGATCTTCAAACTTTGTATCCTGATTTAGCAAAAGAATGGGATTATGATAAAAACGTTATTACACCTGATAAAGTTTCTCCGAAAGATACTGATTCATATTGGTGGAAATGCAAAAATGGTCATCCTAGCTTCCGTAGAAGCGTTGAACATAGAGTCAATAGGCAAGATATTTGCCCATATTGCTCTGGTAGAATGGTTGTCTCTGGTGTAAACGATCTTCAAACTTTATATCCTCAAATTGCTGCTGAATGGGATTACGAAAAAAATGGTGGCCTTCTTCCTAGTGAAGTATCTGCAGAAACATGGAAATCATATAATTGGATTTGCCCTAAAGGACACCATTATCCAATGAAAGTTCATTTAAGAACGCATAGCATCAAATCAATTGATTGCCCTAAGTGCGTCAAAGCTCATTCTACATCTTTTCCTGAACAAGCTATTTATTATTATGTTAAGCAATATTTCCCTGATGCAATTAATAGATATAAAGGATTAACAAAAACAAAATTAGAACTCGATATCTATATACCTTCTTGGAACATTGGAATTGAGTATGATGGAAAGATTTATCATAGTTCAAAGGAAGCTAAAGAAAGGGATAAAAATAAGTATCAAATTTGCAAAAGAAAAGGCATTAAACTTATAAGAGTTTGCGAAGGTGATGCGACCGAATCATTGTTTATTGATTCCGCTGATAAGATTTATTACATCAAAAAAAGACCAAGTGATTTAGAAATGGATACATTTTTGTATTCGTTTTTAAGCAGCCTAACCTCTTGGTCAAGAAGAACTGTTTATTTACCGATTGATATTAATATCAAAAGAGATAGACCTAAAATATTGGAGTATCTAATTGATGTAGAGAATTCTTTTGGGGTGTTATATCCAGATTTAGCAAAAAACTGGGATGTAGATAGCAATGGGAAATTAACGCCATATATGTTAACTCCTGGATCTAATTATGAAGCTTTTTTTAAGTGTGAGCGTTGTGGTAAACAATGGTCTGCTGCTATTTCTACGGTTACTAAATGGAAAAGGACATTGTGCAAAAAGTGTTCAATGGGCGATAACGGAATTAATAACACAAAAAGAATTGTTAAGGAAAGAGGAAGTTTGGGTGACTTCTCAAAAGAATTGGCAGAACAATGGGACTATGATTTAAATTGTGATTTGACACCTTTTGATGTTCCAAAAAACTATTCAAGACCAGTTCATTGGAAATGCTCAACTTGCGGTTATAAATGGGAACAAGCACCAACGGCAAGAGTTCATATCGACAAGATAGCTGGCTGTCCTCACTGCAGTGGTAGAGTTGCAATGCCTGGAGTTGATGATTTAGAAACACTTTACCCAGATATAGCAAAAGAGTGGGATTATGAGAAAAACGGCGATGTTTTACCTTCTCAAGTTAAACCTGGAAGCAGTGGTCTACGATATTGGATTTGTTCCAAACACGGTGAATCTTTTAAAACAAGCCCATATTATCGAGTCCATGGCGCAGGCTGTCCGAAGTGCAAACAAGAAAAGATTGTAGAAAAAAATGGTTTTAGAATCGAACAATATTCAAAAAGTCTTGAATATATAAACACTTTTGTAAGTCTAAATGAAGCTGGAAGAGTTTTAAATATAAGTCCAGAAGCCATCAGGCAGGCAGCATTAACTGGTGCACTTTCTGCAAATTATTATTGGAAATATGAAGGAACTGAGTTTGGACAATTAAAGCCAGATAAGAAGCACGCTGTTATTGCAGTTAATATAAAAACTGGCGAATCAATCGAATATGAAAGCGCTAGGGAAGCCGAAAGATTAACTGGGATTGGCCATACAAAAATTATGAAATGCTGCAAAGGCGCAGAAAAATATAATTCTGCAGGAGGCTTTTACTGGCATTTTAAAGGTGAAGAGTTAATTATTAGAAAAAATAAAACAACAGGCATACCTGTTATTGGAATAAATATAAAAACTAATGAAATTGTTGAATTCGAAAGTGCAACTGCTGCAGCAAAAAGCGTTAACCTTGGTAAATCTGCAGTTACTGCGTGTTGCAAGGGTAAGCGAAAATCTGCCGGAGGTTATATTTGGAAATACAAATAAAACTCGAATGCCTGGAACGGTGTAAGTGGGAACATAGCAAAACTATCAAAAGTACCCAAAATCACCCAAAAAAGTTGGCATTGTGCTATTATTCATATAAATATGTCTATTAAACAAACGTTACTTGAATTGGAAAATACTAATTTGAATAATGAACAATTTCTTGAACTAATTCTGAATTGTTCAGACTCATTATCCAATAAGGATTTTCGTATTTTTACCAAAAAGGCATTTGATTCCAAATACGGATCACTTCATAAATTAAACCCATATGTTTTAAATGTGATGGTAAATAAGATTCCTCTTAAGTTAGAAAATAGATCTCATAGTCCTCGCTTTAAACTTGATAAATTTTGTGTGCCTAATGGTTTATATTCATATTGTTGTTCTATATTCTCAACTTATGGTCAATTTATTTTCGCCTGTTCACTTTCTCGTGGAAGCATATATCGTTGGACTATAGCTCCAAAATCTAGTATTTATAACCACGGGATTAACGTTGTTAAACCAGATTCCTTTCTTGATTTAAAAGAAGTGGTGTTTCTCGACTTAGAAACAACTGGCTTAAATCCGTTAACCGACGATGTGATTGAGATTGCTTTATATGACCCTTCTAATGGAAAAGAGTATTCTAGATTATTGCCATTGAATAGATGTAAAACAATTCATTCTGAAATCGAATCCTTGACAGGTATTACGAACGATATGATTAAGGAAATTCCACCTATAACATCTCAAGAATTAGACGAGCTTATAGATGAATTTGATTTGAAAAGGAAGAAGATACTAATTTGGGCTGGCATGAATATGTTTGATGCACATTTTCTTGCCTCACTCTTTATAAATGTAGGAAACAAGAACTTTAAATGTTTAAAGTTTGTTAGTGCAATGGACATCATAAAAGAATATTCTGATGTTAACTTTAACTCTTTATCAAAAGACTATTTAGCCAGTTATCTAAATATAAACTCAAATGGATCTCATAGAGCTCTAAACGATTGCAAGATTGAAGCAGAGATTTATAAAACTCTCTACAACAGAAAGAAATAACATGATTGATAACAGTAAATTTGTTGTTTTGGATGTAGAAACTAATGGGTTGTCTTCTGAAAGAGACGATTTACTTTCTATTTCTATTTATAAACCTGATACTAATGAGTTTTATGACAGGTTCTTGCCTCTTGAATTGCAATCCAGTGTTTTGACTACTGAGATTAATGGAATAACCAAAAAAATGCTCAAAGATAAAAAACCTTTGACGCAGGATGAATTTGATGAGGTATGTGAGCGGTTTGAACTTAAAAGCAGAACAATATTGACCTATGGTGATTTAGACAAAAGATTCATCAAGCGCTATCTAGTAAGACACAAGATAAAAGGCTTTGATGAACTAGCATTTAGAAATATCAAAGACAATATTTTATCAACAGCATATACAAATGGTTTGCTTACAAAAGATAATCTTTGTATTGCCTTTGGAATACAAGGAGTAAAAGACGTCCACTCAGGGCATAATGATTGCATATTAGAGTGGGAACT
>CACYDF010000044.1 GCA_902773085.1 uncultured Erysipelotrichaceae bacterium | reverse complement strand
GACCCATGACCTCCGCCGTGTAAAGGCGATGCTCTACCAGCTGAGCTAAGCATCCTTAACATTAAGCGCGTTTTTTATTTTATCAAAGAAGGACTAATTATTCAATAGATTTTAGTTTTAATTCCTTAGATTAAATCTTCACTATTACTATGCTATACTTTTATTGATGAATAATTGTTTTTATATATTTATTAGCTTATTTGCTACTATTTCTCTCCTTCAACTCTTTTTTAATTATCGAAAGATAGAACTAGGAAGGGTAATTACTAAACCTCTATGTTTATTAACCCTTAGCCTTTCTTTTATTTTCTTTAATGTTAATTTGTACCTAGTCTACGTTTCATGCTTTGTTGCTATGGCTGGGGATATACTTTTGTTATTTAAAAAAAGAAAAATTCTTTTTGTCTTAGGAGGCACTCTTTTTACAATCGAACATATACTAAACTTTATTTTAATATCTAGAGTCTTTTCTTCTTTCCCAACATATTTGTACATTATTATTCTTCCATCTATTTTTCTCTTTGGACTTTTTTCACTTCTTAAAAAAAATAGAAAGAAATTATTCTTTTGTGCATACTCATATTTTGGTTTTCAATTTGCAAATATCCTCTTAGCCCTAATTGGATTAATAATATATAAAAATATGTTTTTATTAATGGTTATCTGTGGATATTTATTCTTTGCCTTTTCTGATTTCCTTATCTTATATAAACTAATATATGGAGATTTTAAAAATAGATCATTCTATTTAATTCTTACTTATCTTATTGCTCAACCAACAATTTTATTTGGAGTATCTTTATTATGAAATATTTAACTAATAATATCATTTATCTTGTCGCACCAAGTTTTGGATGTACAACCTCACCATATAAAGAAAGGTTATCTCTTGCAATAGAAAATTTAACAAATTTAGGTTATAAAGTAATTAAAGGAAAAAACATCTTTTCAAACAAAGTAGAATATGCAAGTAATACAGCAAAGCTAAGAGCCCAGGAAATCATTGATGCATTTTCTTCCGATGCATCTTTAATACTCTCAGTAGGTGGTGGAGAAATTGAATGTGAAATCCTACCATATATTGACTTTAATAAATTTTCAAATTCTAATAAATTATTTATGGGCTTTTCTGACAATACTAATACTTCTTTTTTACTTGCCACAGTAAGTGGAATTAAATCAGTATATGGAACTTGTGCATCATCATTTTTTAAAATACAAAAACTTGAAAAAATAATCTTAGATTTATTAAATTGCGAGATTAATAAAATTGAAGGTTTTAGTAAATATTTTAATTATCATACTAAGAAAAAATATCTTCTCGAAAAAGAGCCTTACTCTATTAAAAAAGAAATTAAATCAATTAATAAATTTAAGTCAGAAGAAGGTATCCTTCTTGGTGGATGTCTTGATTGTTTAACTAATATTTGTGGAACTAAATTTGATAATGTGAACAACTATACTTCTACAAAAAATGAAGGTTTTATTTTCTTTACTGAATCTTGTGATTTAAATCCTTTACAAGTTAGACGTGCTTTATTCCAATTAAAGAATGCTTCTTGGTTTGATAATGTTAAAGCTTTTGTCTTTGGCCGAATGCAAGATATTAATAATAGTGCAAAGTATCTTAAATATTCTTATTTACAAGCTATTAAAGATGCACTTGGTGATTTAAGAAAACCTATACTACTAGATGTAGATCTTGGACATGTTCCACCATCACTTCCTTTTATTAATAACTCTTTAGCAAGAATAGAATATAAGAATAATAATATTTATATTACTTATTTGGATTAGTCTCTTCTATATATCTGTTTTCTTTTATATTAAATAATCTAACATTAGGATAGACTTCTTTTAAATCATGTAGATTTGGTTTAATATGAAACTTAATACTCTTTTTATCATTAAGAAATACTTTTAGAATTGCTTTCTTTGAATTATCGGGATTAAATATATAATCAATTCCAGAAATAAAATCAAAGGCAATTACATAGTCTTGATAAATAAAACCTTTTTTATATACCTTTGTCACTTCCATTCCTAACTTCTCCAGTTTTTCAGATGATAGAATTAATGCAATATTTATACATGACATACTACATAACACTGCTAAAAATATTGGAGTAGGCATAGCATTTTTCACAAATGCCAAATAGGAAATCACAAACATATAAAGAAGGAAGAAAAAAGTTTCTTGACAAAACTTTAGAAATGCATACTTTTTTATTTTTTTCTTCTCTTCTTTTTTTTCACAAATATAAGACCCAACAATAATAAAACAGGTTGTACCCATTATATAAATAGTAAAAAATGAACATGTTAGAATTACAACTATAGGCATAAAATATAATGATACTCTATATGATTCATCACCTAGAAAAACCATTAATACTATAATCGCAAACATCATTGTAGCAATTATAGATGCCATTATAATTAAATAAGCAAGCCTTATTCTATAGATAGTAAACAACTTGCTAAACGACTTCATAATAGCTACTCAACAGCTACATAGAAAGAAAAGAGAGGTTGATTACCATCTAGAAGTTCTAAATCAATCTTACCTTCAAATTCTTTTTCAAATAATTTAGAAACTTTCTCTTTTCCTTTTTCGTCAATATCTTCACCACAAATAACAGTAACTACTTGTGATTCATCTTCAACATATAATTCTTTAACTAAATTAACAAGTACTTTAAACTTATCTTTATCACAGCAAGTAATCTTCTTACCTTCTATTCCCATGAAATATCCTTTTTTAACTTCAACTCCATCAATAGAAGTGTCTTTGATTGCATAAGTAACTTCTCCTGTTTTAATATATTCTAAATTAGAATTTATATTTTCAATATTTTCTTCGATTGTTCCACTTGGATTATATAACGCACTTGCAATAAGTCCAGAAGATATTGCTTTAGTTTCTATAACCTTAACATTATATGAATCTTTAACAATCTCACTTGCTTGCTTTGCAGCCATAATGATATTTGAATTATTAGGTAAAATAATGACATTCTTTGCATTAACTTCTTTAATAGCAGAAATGAAATCACCACTTGATGGATTCATTGTTTGTCCACCACTAACAATATAATCAACATTAGACTTTTTAAATAAATCAACTATACCTGATCCAACACCAACTGCAATTAAGGCGAGTTCTTTTAATTCTTTTGTAGAATGCAATTTCTTATTAGTTTCTTCAGAAGAGATAGTTTTATCTGCACTAAGAGGCGCATCAAGTTTCTTTTGATTATCAATATTACCTGCTTTCAAATCATTGAGGAGAATCTCTTCATGTTGCTCAGACATATTATCAATCTTAATCATCTTAAACTCTCCAAATTGTTGAGCATATGTCAAAATGATACCTGGATTTAATGTGTGAATATGGACCTTAACAAGATCATCAATAACAGCCATAACTATTGAATTACCATGGGCTGATAAAACTGATTTAAATCTTTTTTCGTTGAAAACCTTTTTATCATTA
Source organism: uncultured Erysipelotrichaceae bacterium (assembly GCA_902773085.1). Lineage (GTDB taxonomy): Bacteria > Bacillota_I > Bacilli_A > RFN20 > CAG-288 > Enterosoma. Next base: position 1,355 of record CACYDF010000044.1, on the reverse strand, counting down.
TTCTTAGAAGTAACCAACATAAACTGTGTACAATAACCAAATTCATCATGTTCAAATTTTGATTGAATTGATACACTTGGCTTAACATTTATCGGTGCAGTATAATCAACACTTGTAGCAATATCTTTTTCAACTATATCATTATGTAAAGCACGTGAAAAGCCTTCAAGTATTTTACAAAGTCCTGCACCACCAGAATCAACAACACCAACTTCTTTTAATATTGGAAGTAGTTCAGGAGTTCGATTAAGTGAATTTTGAGCTTCTTCATAGACAATATCCATACACTTATCAATATGCATATTCATTTCTACTTTTTGAAGTAGAGCATCACTTGCTTCTTTTATAATTGTAAGAATAGTCCCTTCAACTGGTCTAATAACTGCTTTATAAGCAGCTTCTTTTCCCATATTAAATGCATTAGCAAATTCAATTGCATTTATTTTTGTTTTATCATTTAGTGCTTCAGAAAATCCCATGAAAATTTGAGATAAAATAACACCTGAATTCCCTCTTGCACCAGTAAGAAGACCTCTTGCAAAAGCTTTAGCAACAGATCCAATTTCAACATTTTTTGAATCGAAAACTTCTTTGGCTCCACTAGCCATTGTTAAATTCATATTTGTACCAGTATCACCATCGGGAACTGGGAAGACATTTAATGCATCAATCTCTGGGTAGCAGTTATATAAATTATTTGCACCTGAGAGAATCATTCGCTTTAATAATACACCATCTAATTCTTTCATTTTTCTCTTCCTTTACTTTACTACTGAATTAGGTGTAACAGTAATATCTTTTGAATTGATCTTAAATTTTTTATGTAAATCATAAGTTACTTGAGTAACAATTTGAGATTCAACTTCTTCTTTCTTAACATCTTTTGAAATAGATACATAAACAACTACAGTATATTTATTACCTCTTTTTTTAATAAATATACCTTCATTTAATTTATCGTTAGATAAATTAACTATTTCACCAGATTTATTATTAAAATCCTTTTTACTCACTAAAGAAGTAATTCCGTAAACAATAGTTAATGAAGAAGCAACAACTTCAATTAGTTTGTCATTCGATAAGATATTTTTCACCTTATTATCATTCATTTTAAGCATATAAATTATAGCAAATATTAATATAGAATACAACAAAGCAAATAACTACTAAAAATATTACTTTTTTACTAAATAATTATTAATAATCTATATGTATGCAATTACTTCAAAATATCCTAAAAATTTACTATTTTTTATAATTAATAGCACAAAAAAAGCGGCAGTGAGCTATTTTCTCCATAAGGATATTTTCGCCGCGAAGGTGCTTAACTTCCGAGTTCGGGATGGGATCGGGTG
>CACYDF010000043.1 GCA_902773085.1 uncultured Erysipelotrichaceae bacterium | reverse complement strand
TTGTACTAAGATCAATATAACTATAATTATCATCTTTAATATTTAAAAACATATTTAGAGTATGTTTAATTGCAATTCTAAATGATAATAATGAGGTATCATCAACAGAGTTATTTATATAGTAGTTTACTAAATAAGAATTATTGAAATTGATTTCTGTACTGTTATCAAATAATATTATGTTTTTCATTTTATCCTCGTTTAATCTTTATTATAGATTTTCTTAAGTTTATCTAAACATTTAGAATAAGAACTAATATTAGAAACTTGACCGACTATTTTCCATTTAAAACTAGAACCGAGTATATTTAAATCTAGATTATTTACACCATATTTTTCAGAAAGTTTAGTATTATCAAAATCAATTCTATCATCTGGATAACCTAGAATAAATAAAGAATAACCACAAAGTTTATTAGCAACTTTTATTTCATTAAAATCAATTTCAGAATCTAAAAAATCATAGAAAGAATTAAATCTAGTAAATTCGTATTTTGGGTTACCTATCTCTAGTTCTAATACTAAAGAATCTTTTTCTAAATCATTTAAATATTTAAGAAGATTATTATCTTCTAAACAGTGGTTATAAAAAAAACTTGTTAAAATTCGTATAATTAGTTTTTCTTTTGTTGATTTGAATTTTAAGATATAGCTTTCATGAAATCCAGACTTAGGCAAATAATTCAAAGGAATATCTAAAAAATTATTTTTCATTGTTCTATCCATATTAATTATAATGCTTTTTAGACATTAATTTTTTAAATTCTTTTTTACTTAATTCTCTTGAGTAAGGTAATATATGACTTTCGTTTGAACCTTTATTACAAAACTCTTTCTTTCTATTATATAGCTGCTTCTTATTTATTTTATCCTTATGATTTCCAATAAACCAATAATAATGTTCTATTTGGACATCTTTTTCTATTCCTTCAAAAAGGACTTGTTGTTTTGTTGATTTCCTTTCATATATACCTTTATTACATTTATCAATTGATTTTATTTTATTCCACCCATTTGATTCAAGTTTCTTAGGATCATCTGGTAAATAAGATCCTGAATAGACGTTATGGTATTTCGACCAATTATTAAAATGCATTTGTCTATAATCTTGAGCAGTTTTTGGTTTATCAATATGGACATATTCTATTGGTTTTGTAGTTTTTTTAAATATTTTTTTTCTAAATTTCAATGTATTTTTTTTCATTTTTTGTCTCCTAAGAATATTTAAACATTTTAAAATTAGAATTAAAATACTCTTTTTTTTATATTATTTTAGTGGTAATTAATTAATTAAAAATTTGATAAAAACGATATTTTTTAATTAAATTTGATATAATTTTAGTGGGATAATTATCCACTATGATTGAAAAAATTAAAATTAATGTTGATTATAATACATTTCATGAGATAATTAAGGATGCTTCTTCTTTTTTCCCGACTATTAAAGGAAGAGAAGTTAAAATTAATCTAAATCTTTTTCTAAACAATATTATTTCCGGTATACATCAATTTATAAAAGTTAGAAATGAAACCATTGTAAAAGGTATTATAAGGTCTCATCCTACAATTAAAATTAGCAAGGAAGAAATTACTTCTTTGGTACAGCATGTAGATGATATACAAAGTGATTTCGTGTTTGATTATATTAGAGATTTCTATCACCATAGTTATTTATTATTTTAAGATATTTATAATAGTACTAGTTCAAAATAGTCTAAATTTTAGTACTAGTATAGTAATGATCAAATCAATAAAAATGCGATTAAATGACTAGTCAATTAGTTATTTAATCGGAAAATGTATATATGTTATTAGATGCTATTTATATTTTAAAACCAAGCTATTCAAAGATATTTTAATTGACAAATAGTTTTTATAGTTTGTTATATATAGATATTACATATTTAAAAAACTAAAAAGAGTATCTATTCTTACCTAAAACAAAAGTCATATAATGTGGAATAGTAATTATGTCATCAGTTTCACTTATATTGTAATCACCAATTTTTATTAACTTTGTTTTACCATAATGTTCAGGATGTTTCATAATTGTTTTACTTGACTTTGTATTTCCTGTTTTAGCTTTGACTTCTAGTAGTGTTGGATAACCATTATAAGAAATTACAAAATCAATTTCTAAGCCTGATTCTTTTGAATAATAGTACACATCAATTCCAGCTTTATTTAATGAATCAAAAGCTAGTGCTTCATAAATAACACCTTTTCCTTGGCCTAGGTTACCTTGATTTATTGCTGATACAGTATCTATTCCATACATTGATGTTACTATTCCAATATCTTCAGGAAACACTTTAAATTGTGATTCGATTTTTGAACCAACTAGAGGCAAAGAAGGAAGAGTAACATTGTAAACTTTTTCTACTATGTGAGCTTGTTTTAAATACTCAATTGCATCATTTTTATCATATTGTGTTCCACCTACAAGTTTAGATACAATGAATCTTTTATTTTCTTTTGCTAGGAAAGTAGGTATTAAATCAAAAACATTTTGAATTCGTGATACTTCGCTAGATTTAAAAATAGGATTTCCACTTTTATCTTTTCTGCGACCAAAATCAGTTTTCATATCATATACAGTACTATTTAATGTTTCAAATGCTGAAACAATACTCTTAGTATTAATGTATTCTAAAACTACTTTTGGAAATCCCCCAATACATGCATATTTTAAAAATAAATTTTTATATAAGTTATGGATATTATCTGGTATCGTCTTTTTTTCATTAAAATAATTAACTAAGTTATTCACTTGATTTTCATTATATCCATAAGCCCATAAGAATTCTTCAAAGTCCATTGTTTTCATATGATAAATATCATCATATCCTGAAGGTGCAGGAGTTGAATCTCCTATAACATAACCGTTAATTCCTAAATAAGATCCACTACCAATAACTATGTATCTACCATCTTTTTCAAAATTCTTAAATGATAATCTAGCTCTTGGGCAATCTTGTATTTCATCAAAAAAAATAAGTGTTTTATTAGGAATTATCTTTCTATTTGGAAATCTTAAAGAGATATTTGTTATTAATGTATCCACGTTAAGATCATTATTAAAATCTAATATATATTCAGGATTTGTCCAAAAATTCATTTCAATTAATTCAAGATGATTTCTTTTAGCAAACTCTTTAATTGATTCAGTCTTACCACACTGTCTGATACCAACAACTAATTTTGGTGATTTGTTTTTCTTTTTTATCCAATTATCTAGATTATCATCTATTTTTCTTTTAAAGTACATACAATCTCCAAATATTAAATCTAATATAATTTTAAGAAATTCGGAGCGACTTTTCAAGTTTTTTTAAGAAATTCGGAGCGACTTTTATCATAATCTATAAGAAATTCGGAGCGACTTTTTAAGATTTTATTGAAATTTAATGAATAAAAAGCAACAAAATCTTGGAAAATTCCCTAAAATAGCATTAAAAAACCTTGGAAAATTCCCTAAAACAGCATAAAAATACCTTGGAAAATTCCTAAAATACGAATATTAAGGGAAGGTGTTACCTATTGAAATTAAATCTGGAAAAGATTATGAACGTCATAGAGCAATAAATAATCTTATATCAATTAAAAATTATAATATTGATTATGGAATAGTTTTCTATAATGGTAACTATATTAAAAAAGATAAAATAGATTATTTCCCAATATATTTATTAGAATTTCTAAAGAATAACGAAACATTATAATATGGGTTATATTAACTATTAAAAATAAAAAATAGTAAATTTGTAAAAAACATAGATAGATTTACTGCATATAAAATTATATAATATATGCAGTAGATAAATAAATAATATGCATAAATTTACTTATAAATTTTTAAAAGAATCGACTATATCTTCAAAACTTTTTTCTTTATCTAATGTTATTACTAGTTTAAAAAGTAAAACAGAAATAAGGAAAGAATCATATAAGTCTTTATTTTTAAAATTAGAAACAATTGCAATTAAAGAGTCAGTAAAAGCAAGTAATGCTATTGAAGGCATTTTTACTTCTGATGAAAGAATTAATGAGATTGTTGATAATAATATCAAACCACTAACTCATAACGAAGAAGAAATTGCTGGTTATCATGATGCCATTAAATTTATAAAAGAAAATTATGATAGTCTCTCTTTTGATGAATTAACTATTAAAAGAATACATGCAATGCTTGTTTCAAGACATATTGGATACGATAGAGGTGGAGAATATAAAACAAGCGATAATGTAATTGCTGAAAAGAATTTAGATGGAACAATTAAGAGAGTTATTTTTGTTCCTACTAAAGCAAAGGATGTTGAAAAGGCGATGAAGGAATTATGCTTAGCATATCAAGTTTATAAAGATGATTATGATATTCCATCACTTTTATTAATACCTTGTGTAATACTTGATTTCTTATCTATTCATCCATTTAGTGATGGCAATGGTAGAGTTTCTAGGCTCTTAACTTTATTACTTCTTTATAAAGAAGGTTACGATATTGCTAAATATATTTCATTTGAAAATCAAATTAATAATTATAAAGTTAATTATTATGAAGCCCTTGAAAAAAGTCAAAATCAATGGCATGAAAATAATAATACTTATTATCCCTTTATTGAGTTCACATTTCAAATTCTCTATCAATGTTATAAAGAGATTAATAAAAGATTCATAATAAATAAAAATGAGAAAAGTAAAAAAAAGGATCTTATAGAGGCAATTATATTAGATAGTATTGTTCCAAT
>CACYDF010000042.1 GCA_902773085.1 uncultured Erysipelotrichaceae bacterium | reverse complement strand
AGGTTAAAATATCCACTTGCTTTTGTTATAGATTTAATTTCATTTGCATAATCAAGTATTTCTGCTTGTGGAACACTAGCAACTACTTCAACACTATTTCCTTCTTTATCTATTGTTGATAATATTCTAGCTCTTCTTTTAGTTAAATCAGAAAGAATGTTACCTAAATATTCACTAGGTACTACAATTGTAATTTTGTAATATGGTTCAAGAAGTATTGGGCCAAGATCTTTATATGCATTTCTAAAAGCAACTATAGCAGCATTTTTAAAAGCAAGTTCATTGGAATCAACTGAATGTTCTTTTCCATCAGTTAATGTTCCTTTAACTTTTATAACAGGTGAAGAAGTTAGTCCGCCTTTTTCAAGAGCTTCATAAAAACCTTTTTCAACTGCTGGGAAAAAACCTTTTGAGACATGTCCGCCAAAAACACTTTGAGCAAATTCATTTTTATCTGATGGAGAAAACTCCATATTAACTACTCCATAATAACCAGATCCTCCAGATTGTTTTATATATCTTCCTTCTGCACTACTAGTTTTTGTAATTGTCTCTCTATAAGAAATTCTTACATCTTCTAAAGTATATTTAATTCCATAAAAATCTTTTAATCTTTCTAGTACATAATTTAAATGAGTAGAAGAAAGTCCTCCAATTAATATTTGATTAGTCGAATCATTTTTTTCTAACTTGACACAAGGGTCTTCTACCATTATTTTTTCAACAGAAGAAAATAATTTATCAGAATCATTTTTAGTACTTGGAACTATTCCTTTAAAATATGTTGCAGTTGGATAAGTAGCTAAATCAAAAATTATTTTTCTATTATCTGAAGTAAGTGTATATGATAATCTTAAATCATCAATCTTTGTTATTGCTCCAATATCACCTGCCCCAATTTCTTTTACTGGAATTAGTTTCTCACCAAAAAGAGTAAAGAGAGTATTTATCTTGTAACTTTTGGAAGTATTTGGGCAATATAATTCATCACCTAATTTAACTACTCCTGAGTGAACCTTAAAAACAGATATTAATCCTTGATAAGAATTAAACATTGTTTTAAAAATACTTAGCGATACTTCTTCACTAGTATCTGTTTTTACTTGGACTATATTTCCACTAAGATCTTTTGCATTAATAGGATTTAAATCTTTTGGAGATGGGAAATAATCAATAAACATATTTAATAAAGTATTACATCCAATATCTTTTATTGCTGAACCAACAATAATAGGATATAGTTCTCCACTAAGAATTCCTACCCTTAATCCATTTTTAATTTCTTCTTTTGTAAGTGGAGTACTAGAAAAGAATTTTTCAAGAAGTTCATCATTAGTAGTAGCTACTGATTCACAAAGTCTATTATGTAGTTCAAAACATATTTGTTTTTTATCATCGTATATTTCTCCATCAACACAAGTTTTACCATTATAAATTCTTGCTTTCTGTTCAACAATATTAACAAATCCATCAAACGTTTCTTCTTTTCCAAGAGGATAAGTAAAAGGAACACATTTTTTATTATCTAGTTTTAATTTAATTTCTTCATATAAATCATTAAAATTAACTTTTAAACTGTCCATTTTGTTAATAAAAATAAAAATAGGTACTCCTCTTTTTCTCAACCTATTAAATGCTTTTATTGTCCCTACTTGTACTCCTTTTGATGCATCAATAACAAGTATTGCACCTTTAATAAGTCTAGTAATACCTAACATTTCAAAAATAAAATCATCATTACCTGGTACATCAATTAAATTATAATGGTATCCATTATAATCAACTGACGCAATAGATGATTCAAAAGAAGTTTGTTTCTTCTTTTCATCACTAAGATAATCAGAAACAGTATTTCCTTTCTCTACACTTCCTTTTTCTTTAATTGCTCCTGCTTTAAATAAAAGAGACTCAAATAAACTTGTTTTACCTGATGCTTGATGACCGACGATTGCGATGTTTCTAATCTTTTCTGGACTAATACTCATAATATTCTCCTTGTAAGTGCTTACATAAGTAGTATATACAAATTTAAGTCTAAAATCTACTACAAAAGAAAGAAATTCTCATTATTATAGACTTAAATAAGTCTAAATATAATTTTTAGCACTAAATACTTGCATTTGCTAATTTTTGCTCTATAATAATATTTGGTCGAATTAAGGAGGAATATATTATGGTTCAACCATTAAGAGATTATGTATTACTTGAAAAAGTACCTGATGAAAAAAAAGTAGGTAAAATTATCCTTGCAACTAGTAACGATAATGAATCTGCTCTTGCAACTGTTGTTGCTGTTGGTCCTGGTACTATAGATAATGATGGAAAGAAAGTCGAAGTCATTGTAAAGGTTGGTCAAAAAGTTATTTATAAAAAATATGCTACAACCGATTGTGAAGATGATGGCAGAAAATTAATGTTAGTGCAAGATAAGGATATTCTTGCTATTGTTAAATAAAGGAGAAAATTATGTCTAAAAGAATTACTTATGGAAAAGATGCTAGAGCACATATGTTAAAAGGTGTTGATGCTCTTGCAAATACTGTTAAACTTACTTTAGGTCCAAAAGGAAGAAATGTAGCTCTTGATAAAGGTTATGGTTCACCAACAATTGTCAATGATGGTGTATCTATTGCAAGAGAAATTGAACTTGAAGATAAAGAAGAAAATGCTGGTGCAAAACTAGTTTATGAAGTAGCAAATAAAACTAATGATGTTGCTGGTGATGGTACTACTACTGCTACTATCCTTGCACAAGAAATGATTCATAGAGGATTTGAAGCCATTGATAAAGGTGCTAATCCAGTCCTAGTTAGAAACGGAATTGAAATTGCAAGTAAAGAAGTTAGTGCTCTTATTTTAAAGAATGCTAAAAAGATTGATACATCTACTTCTATTGCAAGTGTTGCAGCTATTTCAGCAGGCGATGAAGAAATTGGAAAAATCATCGCTCAAGCTATGGAGAAAGTCGGTAATGATGGTGTTATCACTGTTGATGAGTCAAAAGGTTTTGATACTACTTTAGATATCGTTCAAGGTATGGAATTTGATAAAGGTTATATCTCTCCATATATGGTTAGTGATCCTGAAAGAATGGTTGCCGAGTTAGAAAATGCCTATATTCTTGTTACTGATCAAAAATTAAGTAATATTCAAGATATTCTTCCTTTACTTCAAGCTGTTGTTGAAACACATAGGCCTCTACTTATTATTGCAGATGATATTGAAAATGATGTCTCCTCTACATTAATTGTAAATAAACTTAGAGGAACATTTAATGTTGTTGCTGTTAAAGCACCTGAATTTGGTGATAATCAAAAGAATATCTTGCAAGATATTTCTATTATGACTGGTGCAACTTTCTATTCCAAAGATTTATCTATGGCATTAAAAGATATTTCCATTAATGATTTAGGTTCTGCAAAGAAAGTCAGAGTCACTAAAGATAATACTACTATTATTGAAGGTGGAGCTGAAGCAAAAGTTGTCAAGCAAAGAGTAAATGAACTTAAGGCTCAAATTGAAGAAACAACATCTGATTATGATAAAAAGAATTTACAAAAGAGAGTTGCAAAACTTTCTTCTGGTGTAGCAATTATTAGAGTAGGTGCTGCAACTGAAACTGAATTAAAAGATAAAAAACTTCGTTTAGAAGATGCAATCAATGCTACTTCTGCTGCTGTTGAAGAAGGTGTTGTTAGTGGTGGTGGAATTGCTCTACTTGAAGTTTATCGTGCATTAAAAGGCAAATTAAAGAATGATAATCATGATATTCAAAAAGGTATTGATGCTGTTTTATATTCTCTTCTTGCACCTTTAAGACAAATCTGTGAAAATGCCGGATATGAAGGAAGTGAAATAGTCGAAGAATTAAAAGGCAAAAAAGGTGATTATGGCTTTAATGCTAAAACTGGTGAATATGTAAATATGATGGAGAGCGGAATTATTGATCCAGCAAAAGTTACTAGAACTGCAGTTATTAATGCTGCAAGTATTTCTTCTTTATTTGTAACTACTGAATCAATTGTTACTGAAATGCCTAAACCTCCTGTCTCACCAATGGGTGCAGGTCCAAATCCTGATATGGATTATTAATGTAATTAATAATAAAGCCAGGTTAATCCTGGCTTTTTTATTGATATTATAATGTCTTTTATATATAATATTTTTTGTTGAAAATAAGGAGTTATTTATGGCAGAAGAAAAAACAATAATTATTAAAAATAGTGATGAAGAAAAGAAGAGTAATTTTACATTTAAAAACTATTTAACTTCTATTAAGATATATAGATATTGGGTACTAGGAGTTTCACTCCTTGTCGCTGTTTTTGCATACTTAATTACCGCACTTGGAATTAATAAAAACCTATCTAAAGTTTCTTCAACATTCTCATATTCATTTGAAACTCAAAGTTATTTCGGTAGTGATGCAAAGTTATTAGATGGTTCAACAATTAGTATTAATAGTATAGTAGGAGCTGATACTATTAGAAGTGTATATGAAAATACTCTAGATGAAGAAGGAAACAAAGTCTTTGCAAAGTTAAATCTAGAAGATATTATGGAAGATTCAAATATTGCTTTAACTAAAGAAAAAGATGAAGAAAATATTGAAAGAAAAGAAACTGATCCAGTAAGTGTTGATACTTTTATTCTAACTGCAAATATCAAACCATTTAAAACTGAATCAAATGCTAAACTATTTGCTAAAGAATTAATCGAATCTTTACCCAAAAAGATTAGAGAAATCTACTCTAATGCTGCTTTAACAACTATATCTATTGGAGATAGTGATGACTATTATCAATCTGTTGATTCTCTTTCAACTAGATATAATTTAATTGATTCTACTTATGGAAACCTTATTTCTAAATTTTCATCAGCAGAAAATGTTTCTTCTGAAAATAAAAGTTTAGTTGAAGTTAAAGCCGACTTCCTTTCTAATGTTTCCGTTTCTGCAAACATTACTTATGTTACTCAAGCTAGAAGTAATTTACTTAAATATGGATATGTAAATAACTTCACTGGTGATAATAAAACTGAAACTCTTGCATTATTAAATGGTAAGAAAAAAATCCTTGAAGATAGATATAATGATACAAACACTTATATTACTATCTTGAAATCAGCTATTGATTCTTATCAACATGTTTATTTAGCAACTAATCAAGAAGGTTCTGATAAAGTTGCAGTTCTTTCTTATGAATTTGAAGAATTAATTCAAGAATATCAAACTGCCCAGTACACTCTAAATTCTATCCAATATGAAAAAGATTTAGTTGATAAACAAATTGCAAATGTTACTAATTATACAGCTGAATATGTAACTGGTTGTACTACTTTTAAAAACCAAATCAAAAAATGTGTTGAAGTATTAAATTCAGAATCTCAAAAATTATCACGAGTTCGAACAGAAGTATTTTTAAAACACACATCTTTATCTCCTATGTATTCTTCAACAAGAGCAATTGAAGTAAAAGGTACTTTACCTCCAATTCTTATTGGAGCTGCAGGTCTTATTCTTGGCTTTATTGCATCATCTTTAATTTATACATATGTTTATATTAATAAACTTCCTGCAAGTGAAGAAGATACTAAAAAAAGTGATAATAAAAAAGTAAACTCTAAAGCATAAATATATTTTTAAATAAATATTAAAGCAATTTATATAATAAATAGTTTTTCTATTTAACTATTTTTATACTTGTTTTAAATGGCTTTTACTTTATCTATAAATTAAAATATGAGTGAAACAAGGAGTGTTTTATGAGAAAAGTAAAAGTAATTTTAGATTCAACATGTGATTTAACCCCTGAACTACTTGAAAAGTATGATATTGATTATTGTGAAATGGGTGTTTCAATTAAGGATAAAGAATATCCTGCAAGTTTATATTGGGATAAGATAAGTCCTAAAGAATATTACGACTTCATGCGTAATAATAAAAATGAAAGAGTCCTTACTATTCAAGTAAGAGAAAAGACTTATGAAACTAAGTTTAATAAATATTTAGATGAAGACAAAGATATTATTTATATTTCTTGTTCGTCAGCTCTTTCTGGTTCTATCAATACAGGAAGAAGTGTTGCAAAAAGATTAATGGAAGAAAGAAAAGGATATAAGATTGTCTGTGTAGATTCTCTAACTAGTGGAATGAATCAAGGTTTTCTTGGTATTGCAGCTAGTGAACTCTCTTCAAAAGGAAAAAGTGTTGATGAAATTGCTAAATATGTTGAAGAAAACAAACTAAAAATGAATCAATGGGCAACTGTTGGTGATTTAAAATATTTAGCAAAAGCTGGAAGAGTTAAAGCTTCAGCTGCTTTCTTTGGTAATTTATTTGGAGTTAAACCAATTATTATTTCTGATGCAAAAGGAAATAATTTTGCATATAAGAAAGTTAAAGGAAGAGATAATTCTTTAGTTGAAATTGCTGATAGTGTTAAAAATAATATTGTCGATCCTGAAAATAACTTTGTTGCAGTATGTCATGCAGATTGTTTAGAAGATGCTGAACATTTAAAAGAATTAATTGAAGCAAGAGTTAAATGCAAGGGAGTTATGATCATGCCACTAGGACCAATTCTTGGTGCAAGCTGTGGACCTGAGACAGTTTCTGCTTTCCACTTTGGTAAAGAAGTAACTCTTGTTGGTGAATAAAAATGGGTTTAAATAAAATCGATGCTAATACTTTATACGATATCTTAGAAGCCGGCTTTTTTAATCTTTCAATTCATCATAAACTTATCAATGATTTAAATGTCTTTCCAGTTCCTGATGGTGACACTGGAACCAATATGAGAATTACATATAAATATGGAATGGATGCAATAAAAGATAAAACTAGTGTTTCTAATATGTTAAATGAACTTGCTAGTGGAATGCTTCTTGGTGCAAGAGGAAATTCTGGAGTTTTACTTAGTCAATATTTTAGAGGTATTGCTGATGGATTAAAAGATAAAGCAACTATCAGGGTTAGTGATTTAGTCTCTGCTTTAGAAAAAGGATATCAAACTTCTTATTCAGCATGTGAAGATCCAAAAGAAGGTACTATTCTTACTGTTCAAAGAGAAGGAATTGAAAATATCAAATCTCAAATTAATGATAAGACTGACTTTGATATGCTATTTGCTTTAGTAGTCGAAGAAATGAGAAAGTCTTTAGATAATACTCCTAATCTCCTTCCTATATTAAAAGAATCAGGTGTTATTGATAGTGGAGGAAAAGGCCTTCTTACTATTTTTGAAGGATATTTAAAATCAATCAAGGGTGAAAATATTGAGTCATCGCTTCTTAGTGAAGATATTGATGGAAATTCATCAATGCCTAAATCTAATATTGATTATTCTCTTTTTAATGAGAAAAGCAATCTTGATTACGGATATTGCACTGAATTCCTTCTTCAACTCCTTTCTAGTAAAATCAATATTAAAACATTTAATATTGATGACTTCATATCATTTTTAAAAGATCATGGTAATTCAATAGTTTGTTTTCAATCTGGAACTATAGTCAAGGTTCATATTCATACCAAGAAACCTTATCAAGTAATTGAATATGCTCAACAATTTGGAGAATTCATCACTTTTAAGATGGAAAATATGGCCTTGCAGCATAACAATGTTCTTGCAAAAGAAAATGAGAGGAAAAAAGAAAGAAAGAAAGTTGCCATTGTTACTATCTGCCAAGGAGAAGGAATTATGTCCTTATTTAAAGAACTTGGTGCTGATGTTGTTTTAAATGGCGGAACTACAATGAATACATCAACTGCTGAAATGGTTGATGCATTTAAACAAGCTAATGCAGATACGATTATTCTTTTACCAAATGAATCAAATATCCTTCTTGCTGCAAAACAAGCTAAAGAATTATATAAAGATAGTGAAATTAGATTAATTGAAACTAAGAATATTCCCCAAGGTTATTCTGCTTTATCAATGCTAATGCTTTCTGATAATCCAGATGAAGTTTATAATTCTCTATTAGAAGGTGCTTCTTCAGTTCTTTCAGGTTTTGTAGCTCAATCTTCAAGAGAATCAACTATTCAAGGAAAGATATCAACTAAAGGAAGTTATATTGAAGGAATCGATGATAAACTTATTTCTTTTAAAGAAAATAGAAAAGATGCTGTTATTGATCTTCTTTCACATATAAGTGATATTAAAGATAAACAGGTCTTATTCTTAATCAAGTCTAAAAATGTACCTGATACAGAAGCCGAAGAAGTTGTCTCTATCATCAATGAAAAATATCCTAATTTAGAAGTTGGTTTAATTGATGGTAAACAAGATATATATGACTATTATTTAGGAGTTGATAAATAATGAAAGAAATCATTGTTGATTTACTTGGTTCTGACTATGGGCAAGATGAACTTCTAACTGGTGTTATTGATGCTATAAGAAAATATCCTTCATATAATTTTGTATGTGCAGGCACAAAAAAAGATATTGAACCAAGATTAAAAAAAGAAGGAATATCACTAGATCAAGTTAAAATTCTTGATACAGATAAAGTAGTAACTAATAATGATAATCCTATGTTAATTGCAAGAGGAGAACTTCTTGATACATCTTTACTTCTTTCAATTAATTATTTAAAAGAAAATGAAGATGCAATTGGATTAATT
>CACYDF010000041.1 GCA_902773085.1 uncultured Erysipelotrichaceae bacterium | reverse complement strand
TCCATTAATAATTAAAACTTTCATATATTAACCTCATAAAAATTATATCAAATAAGCACTAAGTATTATCTAGGTTTGATATCTAAATGGATACGTAAAATAAGCTCTGTAGATTAATAATACAAGACTGCAAACAGGATATTTTTATAAGTGATTCTTTAATCAATAATTGCTATTTTTTTGATGAATTATATAAAAACTGTTGATTTTAAAACTAAAGTGAATGTTTTTTATAAGTCTAATTAATCTCTTTGAAACTTATCTACTAATTTTCTTTTGTACTTGTAACTTCTTATTGCCATAAATATTACTAAAAAAAGAAAAACTGAATCATAAATAATTACAAAGATTATTAGTAATAGCAAAGCAGTTCTATTGTTTTTAAAATAATTGAAACTAGAAATATTTAAAGAAAAATTAATCATCGTGATTGAGACAATTACTGTCATAATAGATATTGAAATAAGAGATATAACATATCCCTTATATGTGCTAGCTATATGATTTAGGTTTTCAATATCATCACTATCAAGTTTATATTTTTTCATATATTTAATTTTATCAAATATAATTTTCCTTGAATTAATAAAACTAATCAAGATTTATATTTTAGTTTATAAAAGTACTATCTAAATCATCAAAAGTAATATTTAATTTATATTTAGAATAAGAAGTGTTTAATAGATACGAAGAAACTAAATTATTAATTTCATCTTTTGTTTTATTATTGCAAAGTTTTCCTGGAAGAATAATATCAAAAGAAATTTTTTCTTTTTCATTATTTAGATGAAAATCGTGTAAAGATATTTGATTATTGTAGTTACTTATTAATGAAGTAATATCTTTTTTAAGTTTATTACTTTTTGTATCATTAAGGTTTATAGGATCAACATGAATTGTAAAAATAATATTAGTTTTTTCAAATAATTCTTTTTCGATATTGTCAATAATCTCATGTGCTTTGTTTAGTTCGAGTGTTGAGTCTAATTCAATATCTATAGTCCCATATTTTTTCTCACCATAACTATGAACAAGTAAATCATGATACCCTAATATATCTTTATTTGATTTAACAGTAGAAACTATTTTATTTATTATTTCATCATCAACTTTTTTACCAATTAAGACTTTAATTGCTTCCAGTATGATTCCCATACCAGAAATAATTACAAATATTGATACTGCGATTGTAAAGAAGCAGTCTACTTTGTAACTAGTAAAAAATGTTATAAATAAACCAACTAAAACTGCACTTGTTGCAATAATGTCATTTCGACTATCTTTTCCAAGAACTTCAAGTTGCATTGAATTAATTCTCTTTGATAAAGAAAAATATAAATGAGATTGAAGGAGTTTAACTAAGATGCTTAAAAATAACAAAGATGCAGTAACAATAAATAAAGTTAGAGTTAGATTAGATTCAATAATTGGCTTTCCTGTTTCAATAATAGACTTAATAAATTCAATTAATCCTTTTATTCCTTCATATAAAAGAAGAGAACCAAGTTCAACAATAATTATTCCTAAAATTAGGGAAACAACATGTTCAAGTCTTTGATGACCAAATGGATGAGTCTTATCTGCTTTTTTATTTGCAAATTTAAAGCCAAGAATAGAAAGAAAGTTATTTCCAAAATCAGAAAGGTTATTTAATGAATCTGCAATAATTGAAATAGTTGAAGTTATAAGTCCAATAACTATTTTGATAATAAAAATAAAAAGATTTGTAATTAAACCAAAAAAGGATCCGAGTAAACCGTATTTCTTTCGTACAATTAAATCATCTTTATTCTTATAATCTTTAACAAATAATTTTAAAAGAAAATCTGTCATATATTATTTCCTATTACCTACTAGAAGTAGTAGGAAATATAATACACGAATGAAAATTACAATAAAATCAGTATAAATAGAAAAAGCGCAATATAAAGCTGTAATTGTTGGATTACCAAAAGAAGATTTTCCTGCAATTCTATTTATCATATGGAAGTCGTATGCAGTAATTACTAATATAAATAATAAAAATGCGAAAGATAATACCCATGAAACTAAAGAACTTTGTAAAAATATATTTAATATCAACAAACCAATGACACCAATAGATAAAGAACTAACTATACTTATAGCTGGAGACATATCTTTTGAAAGTGTTCCAATAACTCCACAAAGAAGAAAAACTCCAGCAGTTATTAAAAACGCATATGAGACTAGTCTAATTGTTTCTATTCCACCACTTTGCATTACAGCATAAAGAATAGTTCCAATCATTAAACCTAAAAATGCTGCATAAATAGCAAATAGGACGCCCATTAAGATAGGACTTTTAGATTCTCGATTTCTACTAACACTAACTGACATATAGATACTAATTGGTAATAAGACAATAAAAGAACCAACAAATGAAAGAGTAAGTAATAGATTATATAGTCTTATATTATTATTCTCTAAAGCAGATTCATATAAATAAGGGATTGAAAAAGCAATAATACCAGTTAAAGCTAAGGCCAAAGCAAAGAAAATATAGATTGTACTTCTTTTTACTTCATTAACTACTTGTTCTTTTTGATACTGATTATAGTAAGTAGCATTACTGTTATAAGTATTCATTTTTTTAACCTCCTTTAATATTATAGTATTTTAATTTTTAAAACCAACAAAGAGTAATTAAATCTCTGTGTTATAATTTTTCTAGGTAACAAAGTATGAAATTATTATTTATTAATGCGTGTATAAGAGATAAAGAGTCAAGAACTCTTAGTCTTGCTAGAAACTTCTTATCTAAATATAAAGAGAATAACAAAGATGTTGAAATAAAAGAACTAGTTTTAAATGATGAAAAGATTAATCCAATATTAAATACTTCCCTAAAAGAAAGAGACAAACTTATTAAGAATAAAGAATATGAGAATAAGTTTTTTTCTTATGCAAGAGAGTTTGCTTCTGCTGATAAAATTGTTATTGCAGCTCCTTGTTGGGATTATTCTTTTCCATCTATATTAAAAGTATATATTGAGAATATCTGTGTTTTAGGTTTGACATTTAAATATAATACAAAAGGAAATACAAGTACTGGACTATCTAAATTTAGTTCATTACTTTATATTACAACCATAGGTGGCTATCCTTGTGATAAAACATATATAAAAAATATTGCTTCTTTTTTTGGTAATGGTAAATATTATAGTGTATATGCAAAAGGATTAGACATTGTTGGTAATGATATAAATGGAATAATAAATAAAGCAAAAAAGAGATTAGATAAAATATCAAAAGTTTTTTAGTAAAACAGGCTAAAGTTTTTTATATATAAAAAAGGTTAAAAAGTAGCAAATAAAAG
>CACYDF010000040.1 GCA_902773085.1 uncultured Erysipelotrichaceae bacterium | reverse complement strand
AGTTGATCTCATAGATTTTTCAGCTTTTTTAGCTATCTCTTCTTGTGTAATAGATGGGTTTTCTTTAATCAATAACAATATATAATCGGATTCTGATGATATCTTTTTTTGCACTTTATTTTGCACTTTATTTTGCACTTTATTTTGCACTTTATTTTTTGAATAATTTAGATTCCAAAGAGTAAGAAAAAAATTATTTCCATCAGTAAAGAAAATAGGACGCTTGTTGCTGCTATATCTATCTTGTTCCTCATATGAATCTAAAATCTTTTTAAATCCACTGCCTCTTCTTTCCATTAGTTTTAATCTTCCAAAAATATCTGCAATTATTGGGTTCCTTAATTTTGATGGAACATTTCTTATATCTAAATTTTGTATTTCGGTACCATCATACATTCCTCCAGGATTTGTTATAACTAATCTATCATCATAAATATCTATTTGTATATGTGCTCCATGTTGAACATAGCTTCTGTGAATTAAAGCATTTACAAGCCCTTCTTCTATTGACCTTAGTGGATAATCAGGTAAGTCAATCCGGGTTTTCTCATCTTTTCTCCATCCTGTTTTTGTGTTTTGTTCAATAAATACCAGAGAACTATCAAAAAGATGAATTAAACTACCTATGAATTCCTTATCATCTAGTGCTTCTTGTACACTATTGGCTTTTTTTATACCTTTCCATCTCGTACAGAATACTCTTGAATGATAAATGTTCCATTGATCTGCAAATAAAATACCCGCATTTGTTGCTTTTTTATTATCTTTAGTCAGTTTAAAACTAATCAAATCCTTGGATATTTCTAGTTTTTCTCCCGTAACTTCATAATACCTCTTACTTAAGTAATCAAATGTTAAATTCTCTATATCAATATCTGAAGCCATCTCATCATAGGAAACACCAATATTTTTCATAATAAACTCGATTAATTCAAATCCTATTATCTCCTTTTTAATACTCCCTGTCCTATAAAAATAGTGCCCCCTAATATTAAGGGGTATATTTGATTTTTTTACTTCAATTTGAATATAATGCTTCCCTTGTTTAACTTTTTCATTAATATCGCATGTTATTCCTAGTAGTGATGAAATCTTGTTAGGAATATCTTCAAGTAATCGTTTTATCTCTTCTTCTTTTATTCCTACAACCTTTCCATCATCATCTATTCCTATATACAAAAAACCACCTTGTGCATTTGCATACCCACAAATCCATTCAAGATATTTGTCATGCCATGATTCTTTCCATTCAATGATTTGATTCTCGGTTTTTTTATCCATAAATTCTGCTATCAAAAATAAAATATTGAGGTGTTTGCTTCGATATTATAACATCATAAAAACCTTATTTTTGATACCAGTTCTGCATATCTTAACTTCATTAAAAAACTTGATTATTTTTAATCTTTTTTTGTTGCACTTAAACTAACTATTAGCTTTATTTAATTATATTTTCAAAGTCATTAGTATATTCTTGAATTAAATTAAATGCATCAGAAAGGGACTTACCATCAACAAGTGCATGAGATACAGTTATATTTAAAATAAGATTATACCTACCTTTTTCTTCAATATATTTATCCCAGCAAATTCTTGGAACAGAAGAAGAACTACTATCATTATCAGGAATAGGATGAGACATTGATAAATAACTAAGCCAAGGAATACAAGTTATATAATAATCTGAATAATCTTCTCCATCATTATAACTTTTTTTTATTTCACTTTGCTTCTTCATCTTTTCAGTAATCTCTTTGTTATATTTATAATACTTATCATATTCTTTAAAATACTTTCCTCTAGCATTATCAAAAGTATCTAAATGTTCAACTCTGACAGTCCATGTAGGATCAATATATTCATATAGTCTAATTTTATCTTTAACTATTCTTAATCTAAAAGGTTCAATTTCATTTAATGAACGATTAACAACATACATGAAATTAATAAAAAATGATGTCTTTGTTTTTTTAGAATACTTAACAATATTAGTAACATCAATTTTTACATTGAATCCATATGTTGGATTTGAAAAAGTTGAAAACCATTTATATGCACTATATCGATTCCAGTTATTAGGATTAATCTCTTTATATTTGATTGCCATAAAACCTCTATAATAATTTTACTTAATCTAGTTTTTAAAATAAATATCTTAAAAGAAAAAATGGATCTTAAGAGACTCGAACTCTTGGCCCACTGATTAAGAGTCAGTTGCTCTACCAACTGAGCTAAAGATCCATTATTT
>CACYDF010000039.1 GCA_902773085.1 uncultured Erysipelotrichaceae bacterium | reverse complement strand
CCAGGAATTATTTCTGCTTGTACAATGGTTTTTATGCCATCAATTAGTGCATATGTAATTACTGATGTTATGTCAGAAAGACAGATTATGATTTTTGGTAATGCAATCCAAATTGCCTTTGATACTAATAACTGGAATGGTGGTTCATTCCTTGCACTTATTATGCTAGTAATTATCTTTGTCTCTATGATAGCAACTGGCAGATTCCAAGATAATTCTGAAAAGGAGAAAGGATCATGGTAAAGAAAATATTATCATATAGTTATGTTTACTTAATCTTGATTTTAATGTATGCTCCTATATTCTATTTAATAGCATCTTCGTTTACTAATACTGAGATGGTTGGTCAATGGAATGGATTTTCTCTTCAACTATATTATCGGTTAGTTCATAATGAAGAAGTGTTAATTGCAATTGGCAATACTCTAATTCTCGCTGTTTTATCTGCTACTGTATCAACCATAATAGGCGCTTTAGGTGCAATTGGTTTATATTATTCAAAAAAGAGTGTAAGAAGATTTTTTGAAGGAATAAATAATATTCCTGTAGTTAATGCAGAAATAGTTATTGCAATTTCATTAACTGTTACCATTGTATTTGTAGGAAGGTATTTGTTCGATGGCGCAGATTTAAAATCATTTTGGACTTTACTAATAGGTCATACATTAATTTCTACACCATTTGTATATTTAAATGTTAAACCTAAATTAATCCAAATGGATCCAGCTATGTATGAAGCTGGCCTTGATTTAGGTTATACTCCAGCTAAAGCTTTACATAAGATTGTCTTACCAGAAATTCTTCCTGGAGTTATTGCTGGTTTCTCTTTAGCTTTCTCACTTTCTTTAGATGACTTTATCATTACATTCTTTACACGTGGAAGTGGACTTCTTAATGGTGAAAATACTATTGAAACTGTTTCTACATTAGTTGAAGAAAAAATAAAGAAAGGAGATGTCCCACCAGAAATGAGAGCATATACAACAATCCTATTCTTAATTACGGTTACTATCATTCTCGCAAGAAGTATTTACACTAATGTTAGAAATAAGAAGAATCTTATTAATAACAAACATTCAAAAAGAAGGGAGGCATTAAACAATGCAAAATAAGTTTAAACCTTTAGTCTTATTCCTATCTACCTTTTGCTATATTTCTACTCTTTCTTTTCCTCTTATTTGTGGTTCAACTGAACATATAAGGCAAGTTCAGAAAATAAAAAGGGCAAATTCTTCTGAACAAATTAATTTATATGTATATAATGCCGAAGATTATATCGCTGAAGATGAAAAAGATGACTCAAATAGAGTAATTACTGAAGGTGTAATCTCAAAATTTGAAAAATACGAGAAAGAACAGGGAAAAAATGTCAAAGTTATCTATTCTTGTTTCGATACAAATGAAAATATGCTATCCCAACTTAGAATGGGTAATGAAAACTATGATTTAATTTGTACTTCTGATTATGTCGTTCAGAAAATGATTCAAGAAGACATGATAATTAAATATGAAGATGAAGGTGAAGAACTTTTTTCATCAACTCCTAATTACCAACAAAATTGTTCTCAGTATGTAAAAGATACTCTTGGTAATGTTGACGTTGATATTAAAGGTGAAAGTAAAAAAGTTATGAATGAGTATTGCAGAGGTTATATGTGGGGAACTCTTGGTTTACTATATAATCTTACTTTTTCTAAACTTGAAAAAAGAAATATTGATCCTCTTGATTTAGATAAAGATATGAGTTCATATTCCTCTTTATGGGATGAAAAATATCGTAAACTCCTTTCAATTAAAGATTCAATGAGAGATACTTATGCTGTTGGTCTTCTTGAAACTTACAAAGATGATTTTGAAGTTGATGGAAAGAAATATGATGGTTTTGAAACTTTATATAACAAATATAATAAAGGAGAAATCACTAAAGAAGAATATGCAACCTTAGGCGATACTATATTTAATCTATGTGATGATACTACTATTGAAAGAGTAAAAAAGAATCTTATAAGTTTAAGAAATAATGCTTATGGATTTGAAGTTGATTCTGGAAAATCAGATATGGCCAGAGGAAATTATTTTGCAATTAACCTTGCTTGGTCAGGTGATGCATGTTGGGCTATGGAAATGGCTGATGAGTTTAATGAAGAACATGAAAAAAACTATCCTGATGATGAAACTTTTAATCCAACAACTTTAAAATATCAAATACCAGATAGTGGTTCTAATGTTTGGTTTGACTCTTGGGTTATTACTAAAGCATGTGAAAAACATGGCTCAAAAGAAATCGCTCAAGACTTTGTCGACTTTTTATCTGACCCAGAAATTGCTTGTCAGAATATGGATTATATTGGGTATACTTCTTGTATAGCAGGCGATGCTGTTCTTTCATATTTACATGAGGCAAATGATATAAGATACGATGAAGAAAAAGAAGAACTTGATGATGAATTTCTTGAAGATTATGCTTTATATTCAAAAGATGAGATTAAAGAACTTGATGAAGATAAATTAGAAGATTCAATCTTTGAAAAAGACGTCTCTTATTTCTTTGAAGGAACTTTAGATGAATATGAACTTGATGATGCCAAATTATACATGGAAGGAAGTGAACTAAATCGTTCATTTGACGCATCTTATCCAGATGAAAGTAAACTATCTTCTCTCTTTGTTATGAAAGACTATGGTAATCAAAACCAAGCTATTTCAAAGATGTGGCAACAAATAAAAAATAGATATTTACCTTTATATGTCTATATTATTGCAATTGCAGTTATTAGTGGACTAGTCACTTTCGTTATTGTTAATAAAGTTAAAAAAAGTAAGGAATATAAAGCAAGAAAACTTGCAAGAGAAGAAAAACTACTTGCTAAGTAAATAATCAATTAGTTTTCCAGTTATATTAATATTGGTAACTTTTTCTACTTCAGAAAAGAACGGATTTGAATTTACTTCAAGTAGTGTAGGAACATCTTTATTATCAAGCATAATATCTACTCCAGAATAATCTAGGTTTAAATCTTTATTAGCTTTAATGGCAATGTTAGTAATATCTCTAGATACAGTATTTGTTACATCATAACCTTTTCCACCTAAATAGATATTGGATCGAAAATCATTTTTATTAACTCTATTCATTACAGCAACGACTTTGTCTCCAATAACTATAACTCGATAGTCATTTCCTTGATGAGCAGACAAAAAATCTTCATATAAATGTGGAATTTGATATGAAGTATGGTAAATACGCTCCAATTCCTTCTTATTATTGATTAATTTTACCTGTTTTCCCAAAGATCCATAACAATGTTTAAATATAATTGGGTATTTAAACTCTTTATCTATGTAATTAATGAACTTTTTAGCTTCTTTTTTATCTAGTCTATCTTGATAACATAAAGGAGAGGAAATAGTCTTCGGAATCTTTATACCAGCTTTTGATAAATGAAGAAGAGTGGACATTTTATCATCACAAATCTTAGTAGCTAATGAATTGTTATAAATGGGAATATAATCTTCTAGTTTTTTTGATAAGTAAAAATCTTTATCTAAATTAATACCAAAAAGCACGTCATTAGTTTCAATATAATCTTTAGAAGTATTACAAAATAAATCTAAAGATGAAACTGGTTTAGCAATATAGTTTCTTGAATTAATTTCTTCTACTAATCTTTTTATTTTATATTTTGTCTGCTCGATCAGAGAATATCCGTTATAAATAATTAATATTGTTTTTTTCATATGTTTACTCTTCTTTTTGATGATTACTTTCAATCTGAGTCCATGAAATAAAAGATAGTTTAATTAATCCTAAATTTAAAACTAAATAAAAAGATGCAAAAGTTAAAATAGCCGAATAAATACCAAACTCAATCATAGTAGCAAGATTAACCATATTATTGATTTTTAATAGTATGGATGTAAGAAGTAATACTGCTTCTAATGAATAAACATAAATTGATAAATTCCTTTGATTAATCTTGTCATCATTTAAAGCTTTGCTTGAGGCTTGAACTATTATACCAATACTAATAAGTAATAATTGGAAAACTATATTATTACTTGTTAATCCTAGCATAATTATGGCCGGACAACAGACATATAGTATTGTTTGAAAATTTACATCTTTATATTTTAAATTAAAAGTGCTTCCGCCGTTTTCTTTGATATTTGTTGATAATATTGGCAAACATATTAGGTAAGAAAAGAAAACAGATGACCAAGATCCACTTAGGAAATATTCTGGTTCAACTAATGATCTTATTTCAAAAATAAGGAGCAAGACAAAAAGGAAATATCCAATTTCATTCTTATCTTTAAAAATAATAATAAATATTCTTTTTATCAAATAATAAGTAAGAATTAAATATGAAATAAGTCTAATTAAACCGCCTTCTCCTAATGCCATATAAAACCCATTATGTGGTTGCCAAACATTAACTACTAATACATCAGCAGCAAAGAATGATGCATAATTAAATTGATAATTACCTATACCAAAAATCAAAAATACTGGATTAGAAATAATTAATGAAAATATTCTTTCTTGCATTATTCTTCTCGTATTTATAGTTCCAACTTCTTTATCAAAAATCCAATCAACCATAGTTTTAAAATTTTGTTTAATTACTCTACTAAGAGATCCTTGACTAAAAAGAAGAATTGTAAAAACAGCTAAGCAAGCAGCAATTACAATTATATACTTATTTCTTCTTCTAGAATCTTGCAAACTAGTTAGTAGTGCAAACCAAGCATAAAAGGCTAACAATATAAATCCAACCAAAATAGAAGTTTTGCATTGAGAAAAAAACATTGCTATATAAAAGACTACACTTAGTCCAAAATATCTAACTTTCTTTGTGTAATACTCTAAGAATAAAGCAGCTATCATTCCGTAAAGAAGAACAAGGCCATAATTATTTTTGTGACCTAAAAACGATTTAATATGTTCTTTATTCCAAATATCTAAATTACCTTTAAAAATACTTGTGTAAATATTATTTTCAAAAATAAAGGAATAAAGAATAGCTAACAAGCAGATAAAAATAATAGTTTTATAAAAAAAGAATGGTTTTATTTGATTATATGCTTTTGGAATATAAGTAAAAGTGACATAAAAGAACAATAATAGGTGTAAAGACGAAAAAAGATAGTGAATTCTGTCAATTAATGCTAAATCATATGTAAAAGCAGGACTATTAGGAGCAAAATACTTATCAGAATAAGAAAAATGAGATGGAAAACTAAATGATGCAACAATAATTCCTATTAAACAAAACGCTTCTATACACAATAATTTCGTATTTAGCTTATATTTAAAGTAATATTGGTTTAAAAAGACAAGGAAAAGTCCAAGCATAACATTAATAGAAAAAATAAGATAATAACTACCTATTATATAAAAGCCAAACCAGTGATTTTGTTCTTCCCATGCTTGCCCTATAAAAATATCAGCACTTAGGATAGTTGTAAGCATGTATAAGTAGTAAAGAATTTTGATTAAAAGATATGGCTTCTTGCCAACTACAGGATTTTCAATTAACCTATCTTTTATTTTAGAAACTATCATATCTTGCCCTAGTTATGGAATAAAGAATTATTTTCATAAACAGGTTCTGTAGTTACATTTATGCCAAGTCTTTTTAATGTGGATAAATCAGTATATGCCAATATGACAGAAGAATGAACTTGGCAATTTTTCAAATGTTGAATCTGTTTTAAAGCTAAATCAGCTAAAGGATTAGTTATAGCAGAAATGGAAAGAGCAATTAAAACTTCTTGAATATGAAGTCGAGGATTCTTACATCCTAGATCATCAATTTTTAATTTAGATATTGGTTCAATAATAGTTGGAGGAAGAAGATCAATTTTGTCATCAATTCCAGCTAGATGTTTTAAAGTATTTATAAGCATTGAACTAGTTGCACCAAGAAGAGAACTTGTTTTACCTGTTATAATTGTCCCATCATTTAATTCTATTGCAGCAGCAGGTGCATGTGTTTTATTTGCTTTTTCTAAACAAGGCAAAACACATCTTCTATCACTAGTAAGAATATTATTTGATGACATAAGTAATTCCATCTTATTTACTTGAACATCGCTTGCCTCATCTTTAATATACTGATACATAAGTTTATAGTATCTTCTAATAATTTCTTGCTTAGATGCTTCTTTACAAACTTCATCATCAGAAATACATTCGCCAATCATATTTACACCCATATCAGTAGGGGATTTATAAATAGAATGGCCGTAAATTTTAATAAACATCTTATCTAATACAGGAAAAATTTCTATATCCCTGTTATAATTTACTGCAGTCTTACCATATGCTTCAAGATAGAATGGGTCAATCATATTAACATCATCTAAATCAATCGTTGCAGCTTCGTATGCAAGATTTAATGGGTGCTTAAGAGGTAAAGACCAAATTGGAAAAGTCTCAAATTTTGCATATCCAGATTTAATTCCATTTTTATTGTCATGATATAACTGAGAAATACATGTTGCCATCTTTCCACTTCCTGGACCAGGAGCGGTAACAACAACAAGTGGCCTAGTTGTTTTTATATAGTCATTCTTCCCTAATCCATTTTCAGAAACTATATTATCAACATCATTTGGATAGTTATTTATTGGGTAGTGATGGTATGTACTTATACCCTGCTTTTGTAACTTTTTTTCAAAGACTTTTGCAAGTGGTTGATTGTTATATTGAGTTAAACAAACACTCCCAACATATAAACCATAACTCCTAAAACTATCAATTAATCTTAAGACATCTTGATCATAAGTTATGCCTAGGTCTTCTCTTACTTTTGAATTCTGAATTGCTTGTGAATTAATTGCAATTATGATTTCAATCTTATCTTTAATTTCTAATAACATTTGCATTTTTGAATTAGGCATAAATCCAGGTAAAACCCTAGATGCATGGAAATCATCAAATAACTTCCCACCAAATTCAAGATATAATTTTCCTGAGAATTGCTTTATTCTTTTTGAAATGTTTTCCGATTGCAATTTTAAATATTTCTCATTATCAAAACCTATTTTGTTCATAACTAATTTATTATATCGTTTTCTTATATCTCTTAGTCATTATTTTTTATATATTTAATGTATAATAATTACGTGCAAGAATATACTGAGTGGAAAGATAGAAAAAAACTAATAGATTTAAGAAATAAGCTTGTTCCATGTTATCAAAATGATGATGGATCTATTTTTTATGTTGAACCACTTTTTTATACTTTTCTTCAAGCACTTAATAGACTTCACCATGATTATTACAGCAAATTCTTAACTAAGATGGATGAGATAGTTAAAAAAGAAAGAAAAGTTGCCTTTATTGGTGATGATGAAGATCCCCTTGTTCACTTAGATCATGGATATATATACTTAACTGTTCCTGATATTGCAGCCCTTATTGGTCTGATATTAGATGATAAATCAAATAGAGATTCTGATTGGAAAGATTAGATTATGAGTTTTCTTCTTCCTAAAGATGCAAAAGTAGATATATCTTTCTCTCCTAACTATTCCAAAGCAATCTTTGGTTTATCACATATTGCTTTTATTAAAAATGATGGTAGTATTGTCTTTCCTAGTGAAAACAAGCAGGCAATTATAAATTCTTTATCTTTTTATAAAGATAAAGTTCTTAAATATAACACCTATACATTCAATAATGGAGAAACCGATATTATTGTTCAACCATCGGATAATCGAGTATTACAGCAAATACTTGGTTTACCATCTATTGTTTATGAAAGAATTGATTTAGAAAAGGATATTGTCAGTCAACTAAACTTTGTTGATAACCTTTCTTTGCTCAAAAAAGAATGCTATTCTCTTTTATTCAAGCAATATAAGAGAAACTGGTTTACAGATGATTTTAAACTTTTTTTAATAAATAATGGGTTTTATTTCCCATATGATGAAACAAAGCCATTTATTTCCAAGAAAAAACCTTATCCAATCCATATTAATGAAAAACTTTTTTCAACGGAAGTTAAAAATATAATTCACTGTAAACATTCTCAAAGATTTGCATTAGATTTTCTAGGGAAAGAACTTAGTTTAGATTTATTTCATAAAATGGAAAAATTAGATCGTTTTTCTTTTGAAAGAAAAATTGACTATTTTATTAATAATCAACCAGATGAAGAAATTGAATCAGAAATTAATAATGATGAATTTAAACTTAAATACACTAATCTTTTGAAACTATTTGTTGCAAGTTTAATTAATCTCCTCTATGATGATTATTCATTTAAAGTTTTGAAAAAAGTAACTTCTAGACTTTCATTTTTATCAATTCAAAAAATACATGAAAACAGAAACATATATATTTTATCTGGATTTTTTTTAGAAGCTTTTTCTTACGATAAGAAGAACTGGTTCCTATCTATAAATGATAAAGAAAGATTATATAGACAGTTTATAAAAACTCAGCAAAAGATTGCATCTAAAAATCCTATAATGATTTTTGCACATATCGGACTTCCATATATTCTATATACGTATGTTAAAAATAAAACCTTTATCACTGCAGATGATTTTGTTGATAGCTTTGATTATGAAGATATTCCTTTTTCAATCATATTTCAATCACCAAAAAGAAGTGATTTATATTCATATATTACAGGAGATAATAAACACTTATTAATTACTCTAAGCAGGGAACTTTTTAGAAGAGGTATGGACTATTCTTCAATCAATCCATTTGACAAGAAAAACTACTATGAAACTTCAACAATAATTATTGATGTTGATAAAAAATATTCTGATTTATATAACCTTGTTGAATATCCAAATAGGGAACTACATAAGGACTTATTTCAAGAGTATAATCTAGAAAACAATTCTAGCGCAAGTATACAGCTAAGAAATACTTTGAAAATCATTGATGAAAAAAGTAATAATAATGCATTATATTTCTTCTATCATTCATTCAATAATTTATCAGTTTATGATGTGGTTAAACTACTTTTATCTAAATATAAAATTGCTGATTTATACTCTACAAAGCTTCTTGATTTTTTCTTCTATTTATATTCTCACCCATTTGATATTGCCTATCTTGAAGCAAGGAAATCTCTTCTTCGTGCAAGTGACTCTGCCTCGCTTCAAGCTATAGAAATTTCTCCTGGTACAATAGATAACTACGAGACAAATATGCCTTATCCATATGTA
Organism: uncultured Erysipelotrichaceae bacterium; assembly: GCA_902773085.1. GTDB lineage: Bacteria > Bacillota_I > Bacilli_A > RFN20 > CAG-288 > Enterosoma. The sequence continues at coordinate 7,619 of CACYDF010000039.1, read as the reverse complement.
TCTTTTGGAAAAGCATTTTATTCTTTTAGGAAAAATTTTTACTCTATGCCGTGTCTGCCACTAAGCGAAAAGCAGAATGTAATACTTCGAGAAGAGATGCTAAATGAGATAGCAAATAATAAGTTTAGAAATAGGAAAAATAAGAAATATCTTGTTGCTGATTTTATTAAAGAAAACTTTGGATTACCAAAAAATATTTCTTCATCAATTGACTTTACAAAATCTATTTCTAGACAGATTAGATTTAAAGAAGGTATATCTCATATTGAAGTAAACTCTGAACCTACTAACCATTTCTCAATTGATCATGATAATCAATCTGCCTACAATATATTTTCTACATATATTGTTTCTAATGCAGTCAAGTACGGAGTTTTAATAAATAAACTTTCTTTAGGAGAAGAAGAATTTGTCTATTCCATGATCAAAGAAATTGATGTTGAAAACTACCACGGAGTAGTAAGTTTTAATTACGAAAAACTTCTACCAATTATGAAAAATTATTTAGGGAAAGATAGCTATACATTCTATTCTTTAATTCTAACTTTTTTCTCAAGTAATTTTGTTTTTGTTTCTAGGTGTTTTGAACTCGTTAATTATGTCAAATATAATATAAGCGAAATTGAAAAATCTCTCTATAAAGGCATTGATGACTTATCTATAATTCAAAGAAACTTTTTCTTTTTTATTATGTTAGCATCTGTCTTAAAAGCTGCAGAACTATCTTATGCAATCTACTGTGCAAAAGATATTATTCCAGAACTTGAACTTTCTCCATATTCATTAAACATAGATTATCAGCCACGTTTAAAATATCCTTATGTTCATTTAGGAAGGGTATTTAATGCATATTCAGAAAGTGAAGAAAGTGATGAGTACTACTTCTGCTCATGTGATAAATCTAGCATAAATGGATTACTAGAGAAAGTATGCTCAATTATTGAAGATTCTTGCCCAAAGGAAATTTATACTGCATTAGCTCTTGCTTTAATTGGCCTTCCTTATGTAGTTATTAAAAAATATGCTTCTTTAGATTTAAAATCAATAACTCCAAGTTTCTTTACTAATAGTATCTTAAAATTTAAAGATGGAATCTGTAGAAGATGTCAAAATATATCACATGCCATATTTAAAAGCCCATTTATTAAAGCTTTTCCACATAAAGAAGACTCTCAAGCTGAATATTCAGCAGCAAATAATGGTCTTGCCCATGATGGAATGCTTCTCCTCCCATTTATTCCACTAGAAGAGATTAAATATTCAAATAACTATAAATATAATCTTAATTCTTACTATGATGATCATATTCCGAATATTATTTATTATGGAATTCAGCCTCCAATGAATAGTTATACTTTCTTCTGTATGCCTGTTACCAAATTAAACGATTATTTACACGAATATATCCAGTACAATAAACGAATAGAAATTGCTGCTTTATCAAGTGGAATTATCCTTGATACATATAGTAAAAATAAGGAAATTTTCTTTAATTTTATTTTCAAAAGTAACGATAATCTTACATTAGATGAAAAGATAACTTTATACTTCCCAGAGATCACTCGCTCAAGAGATAATATGGCTATAAATGTTAAGCAATCGATACTCGGTTTTATAACATTTCTTATCGAGAAATTTGTTCTCACGTACGTTAATAAAGAGAAGGAGGTAGGTAATTAATTTTTATGCCATTAATTAATAACTATTTATACTCCCAAAAGGGTCCATCAGATAGAATTGGATTTGACTATATTTACCAAACTTTTTTCTATAATATTTATTCAAAATACGATGAGAAAACTGATCAAGAAATCTTTTATATGGCTAGTGAAGATAAAGAGTCCATTCTTTCACGCCTAGATTTTTATAAAAACTATATTGTCGATATTGAATATCCAATAATTGATAAAAGAGGACGTCCAGAATATGTAGCTGGTAATTCTCCCCTAGCAATGTTATATGTGCTTTCTCTTCCCGAAGAATGTTTTAAAATTAAAGATAAAGAAGAATATCTATCTCCTGAAACTGCAATAGAGAGAATTATTTTCCTCGATTCTCTTAATTCAAGAAAAGAAAACAGCGTTGTTACAGATTGTTTCCTATCTGATAAATATTATCAAAAGATTACAAATCATTTAATCAGTCGTGGTTTTTATTTCCTTAATATTGAATCATTATCAACAAATAGTTCCCAAATTCCTTTTGAAAAATCACCTTTTATTATTAATGAAAGCAAGTTTTTGGCCAAATATGACATTGCGACATCAGAAAGAATATATTTATCATTCTCGAGAGTGGGATTAATAACTCCAGAAGAATATGTTCAATACTTCAAAAAAATAGATTCATTATCTTTACAAGAACAAATTAATTATGCATTTGATTTAAAAGAAAATGATAATGAAATTGAATACTCTGTTAAGATAGGATTAATCGAATATTATTTTGCAATATTAAGAAGAGAAACAAGAGAATTATTTAATCTCCATTTAAATCAAAACACACTAAAGATTAAACGAAGTGTAATTGATTATGAGTGTGGGAATCACTTTTTAAAATATAACTATTTTGCTTACGGAACTCACTTCTCTTTAGTTGCTACAAATAGTAGATGTTTTAGTAAGAAAAAAGATGAAATAACAGAGTATATAAAACCTAGTATATATAAGTTATTACCACAAGATATTAATAGGCTTAAATTCTACTATAATAGTGTTAAGCACTACCTTGATTTAAATCAAGAATACAGATATATGCCTCATCTATTCATCAAACTTTTAGGTCTTCCATATGAGGTAATAAATCTAACTAAAAATTTTAATTTCAAAGAAGGAACTGCTGAAGATTTTATTAAGTTAATACCAATAGCAGATAACTCAGAATTTATAAAATATAAACTAGCAAATTTAGATGGTTTTATCATTGAATATGATGAAGATAAAATTAATTATATTTTGAACGATTTATCTAGTAAAGAGTTATATGTCTTTAATTACGATGAAGAAGTTTTCTTTAATGAAAATATAATCTTAGGAAATTCTAATAATAAGGATTTTTATAAATTTTTATCAGCATTAAGAAGATCAAGTTTAGAGTCAGATTCAAAATTTAATATTAAAGATTTCAGGCATGAATTAATTAAATCAATTAAAGAAAACAAAAACAAATTAAAAACAACTTATAATTTTGCAATAGAAATTGAAAATTCAAATATTATAGATAACATCAACGAATATGAATATTATAATAATCGTGATTATGACTTAAATGATGAACTTATCGAATTATTATTTGATATTAATTTACCTTCAAATAACCTTAAAAAATCTACCATACTTACTAAAAATGAGATTATTTATTGTGAGTATTTACCTCTACCTTATATTCATGTTGGAAACAATTTTATTGGTTACTCAAGTAAAGATAATACTGACATCTTTTTTGATTCAGACGATATTGAGTCTATAAAAAGATTTATGGAAATAATTAATTATTATTTTACAAAAGGTATTAAGCATTTTTATTATTATAAAACTGCAAAAAAGCGTTCTTACTTAGATACTATAAGGCTATATAAAAACGCAAAAGAAATTCTTGGACTTCCATCAATTTTAAATGACCACATTGTTTTATCAAATTCAAAAAATAAAGTTTATAATGTTGAAAAAACAATTAGTAATTTAAAAACAAAAAGTAATATTTCTATTGTCTCTAATAACTTGTCAAAAGTATTTAAACATGACCCAAAGATTTCATATCTTTTAATCTTCTCAGATATTATTAAAAGGCATAATATTATTCCTTATTTTTATCTAAGCAAAACAAGGAAGAATTCTTTCTTTATTCCTTACTATAAATCTATACAAAATAATAGTTTTATAGATGAGGAAATAGAAAAGAATTATTTCTATTTTGGATTAAGTGAATTGCAGCCTCATTTATTTGATTATAAGATTGATATACTTCCAATATCATATGATAAAAACTTAAGTAATATTATTGAAAATAGAGAATTCCATTTACTATTTAATCCCGCTGATTCCTTAAAGAAATCTAATACATTCCATTTCCTTTCTTCGCTCGAACTCTTTTATTTATACTCAAGTTACGAATCTTTATTTGAATCTACTTCATACTATCAACTTGATAAACCTATTTTGCATCATCTCAAAAAAATATATGTATTATATGGTGAAATCTTTAATGCGTATTCTTATGATAATAAAAACTTCTTTTTCGATATTGAGGATAGAGATTTTATATATAATGCATATCTGCTTAACTATAAACTTTCAAATAATTTAAACTTCGCCGATCCAATTATTGATAAATTAACTTTTGGTATACCCTATATTCTTTCATCAAAACTAATTGATTCAATTAAAAATAAAAAAATCTTATCCAAAAGCGAATTTGATGAGCAATTTACGTTTAAGAAGAAGACAAATATTGAAAATAATCTCGTTTTTGATAGTATTTTTTCTAAAAAAGACAATTTATTGATATTAAATGAGATTAATTCAACTGTAAAACACGAGGCAATTAAGCAAGGACTATATATTTGGGATGCTTCAAGTGATGAAATAGACTACATTCTGGACTTTGAAGACACTTCGATTGAATATGATGAATTTTTAAATGAAATTAACCAAATATACTATGTTTATATCAATAAGGAAGTTTCTGGAGAAGTAGAAATATATACTAAACCAAAGAAAACACTCTTCTTTGCTCTTTTACAAGAATTTACAAAAGGTATGTCATCATTAAATAGAGCAGACATACAAAAACTATTAAAACTAAAATATCATATTGAATTATTATATGATGAAGATCCAAACTTTATATATAAACTAATTAATAAAATAAATCCTAAGAATAGGCAAAAACTATTTGAGTATCTTGAGACACATACATCATTCCTAAATAATAGTAGGCTAGATTTGCCATATAAAATTAAGAAACAAGAACATGTTGATTTTTTAATTGCATTTATAATTTTTGTAATTCACAGCTTATTAAAAGCTCTTTGTAAATATCAGTGCAATTAAATAATTTCTTTCCATTTAGTTTTAATTAATGGAACTAGAGCTTCATGGGCAAGAAGAGGTACCAAAGCAAGTGGGAATAGATATAACCACTCAGTTATATGAAGTTGCTCAGTCTTAAATATAGTATTCAATAGCGGAACCTCAGTAACTAAAATTTGAAGAGCAAATCCTACAACAAAAGAAATATATAACATATAGTTTTTCTCTTTATAAATAAAGACAAAACTCTTATTTAAATTAACCATGCCAAGCATATGGAATATTTGGGATAAAGCCAAAACAGTGAAAGCAAAAGTAGATGCTTCTAAATAGATAGCTTCATCTTTATATAAAGAAGCAAAGGCTGAATATCCACCGCCATTATAAGCTCTTAAACCTGGAATTAAATAAGCAACAAATGTAATTAAAAAGACAATAAAACCATATAATAAGCAGAATGTAAATCCATGGTTTGCAAAAATTCCATCTTTAGGATCTTTAGGCTTTTGTTTCATAACATCATCACTTGCATTTGTCATTGATAATGCAATTGCGGGAAGCGAATCAGTAATTAAGTTAATCCATAAAATATGTAATGTTTCTAGCGGTACTGATAAACGCAAAATTGAAGCAAAAAACATTACAAGAACTTCACCAAAATTACTTGATAATAAGTAGAATATAGTTTTCTTAATATTTGCAAATATTCCCCTACCTTCTTTAACAGCTTTTTCGATAGAAGAAAAGTTGTCATCTGTTAAAACCATGTCAGATGCAGACCTTGCAACATCTGTACCAGTAATTCCCATTGAAATTCCAATATCAGCTTCTTTTAGTGATGGTGCATCATTTACACCATCTCCAGTCATTGAAACAATATTATTATTTGCCTTTAATGCTTTAACAATTTGAACCTTATTAGTTGGTGAAACTCGAGCAAAAACGTTTGTTGTTTTTACTCTTTCCTTTAGCTCATCAAAAGTAAGTTTATCAAGTTCACTACCCATAATACATTCGTCAATATTAGAAGCAATATTGAGATTCTTTGCAATTGCAAAAGCAGTATCAACATGATCACCTGTAATCATTATAGTTCGTATTGATGCACTTTTAAGTGATATTACTGATCCCTTGGCTTCTTTTCTTTCTGGATCAATCATACCAACCATACCAACATATACTAGTTCTTCTTCGTTAATTCTCTTACTTCCTTTGTGATAGTGATATGCAAGGGCAAGAACTCTATAGGCATTTGATGCAAGGTTGTTACTTGCCTTATTTATGTTATCAATGTCAGCCTTTGTAATAGGTCTAACCTTATTATTTATTTCAATAAATTTAGCGTGTTTTAATATTGAATCAAGAGCACCTTTTGTATAAACTATTTCTTTCCCTTCATACTTATTTTTTGTAGACATCATTTTTCTAACTGAGTCAAAAGGAAGTTCGTCTAACCTAACTTGAGTCTTCTCCGTTTCATCTTTATCAATGTTAAATATCTTTGCATAATCAAGAAGTGCAAGTTCAGTCGGATCTCCATATCTATCTCCATTAATACTTGCATTTGAACAAAGCATCATACCAGTAGCAAGAAACTTAACTAACTTGAAATCAATCTTATCAGCATCATAAATAGTATTATTCAAATATACTTTTTTAACAGTCATTTTGTTTTGAGTTAAAGTACCAGTCTTATCTGAGCAAACGACAGTTACTGAACCAAGGGTTTCAACTGATGGAAGTTTTCTAACAATTGTATTAACTTTAACCATCTTATTAACACCTAAAGATAATGCAATAGTAACTATAGCTGAAAGTCCTTCAGGAATAGCCGCAACAGCTAAGGCAATACTTTGTTCAAATAATTTAAGTATTGAAAAGCCAATATCTTCTTTATCTATTAATATCCAAACAAGTCCTGCAAGGAAAGTAATAATGACAACTCCAAGACATATCAAACCAATCTGTTTAGATAGTTTTGCTAGTTTCTTTTGAAGTGGAGTTTCATCTTTACTACCATCTTCAAGCATTTTAGCAATCTTTCCTATTTCTGATTCCATCCCAGTAAAAGCAACTACACCCACCCCTCTACCATAACTAATTGGACATGACATATGAACAAAATTACTTCTTTCAGCAATTGGAGTAGCGCTTGTGCATTTACTACTTGCATCTTTTTCAACTGGAACTGATTCTCCAGTTAAGGAAGATTCATCACTTTTTAGATCTACTGATGAAATAAGTCTAATATCTGCAGGAACAATATTTCCTTCTTCAAGAATAACAATATCACCAGGAACTAGTTCTTCACTTTTAATATTAACTATCTTTCCATCTCTTTTTACATAACACATTGGAGTTGATAGTTTTTTTAAAGCATCAAGGGATTGTTCAGCTTTTTGTTCCTGAATTGAACCAATAAGTGCATTAATAATAACAATAGCAAAAATAACTATGGCATCAATAAGTTCTTCACTTTCTTGCCCTGTAGCAATTTTAACTATGTGGATAATAATTGAAATAACACCAGCTATTAGCAAAACAATAACCATAGGTTCAATAAGTTGAGATAAAAACTTAAGAACAAAT
>CACYDF010000038.1 GCA_902773085.1 uncultured Erysipelotrichaceae bacterium | reverse complement strand
TTTTCATTGGTTCAGAAGGGGTACGTATATCTTTCCAGCTCACTGTAATTCTCTTTTAGTACTTTGTAGAATCGACAAAAATGTAGAATTCTACATAAAAAACGATTATAAATATTGAATTAGTAATTTTTTATATGATAAAATATAATCGGAAAAAATGTAGAATTCTACAAAAAAGAAGAAAATGATCCAAAGAAATTCTTACTTAAATAAATTAATACAAGTTAAAGGCAATGGCTTTCCTAAGGTAATTACAGGTATAAGAAGATGTGACAAGTCTTATTTGCTAATGGAATTATTTAAAAATCATTTAATAGAAAGTGGTGTTGATGAAAAAACAAGACTTAGAGAAATTAAACCATATATTTCTTTAAATGATCAGATACAAAAAATTGTAGTTATTAATAGACCAATCAAAGAAAAGAGAGATAAAGATGGATATATTGTAGTTGGTCTAGCAGAATTTCTATTAAAAATCATTAAATAAAAAGAAGCAGATTCTAAAAAGATACCAGTTAAAATATCAAAAGTTTTTTTATAAAACAGGTTAAAGTTTTTTATATATAAAAAAGGTTAAAAAGTAGCAAATAAAAGAAAAAAAGGTAAACGAGTGCATTAAAAAAAATGTAAGGGCTTAAAAAAAGTTAAAAAAACTCTTTACTTTTAACCGCTTACACTATAAAATTATTGTTAGGAAGATTAGGAAACAATAGTCTTATGTTTCTTAATTTATTACTACTTTTGTTCATAGGAGGAAAATATTAATTATGAAAAGAAAAGTATTGATGTTATCACTTCTACCTCTCGCACTTAGTGCTGGTGTATTAAGTTGTAAGGGTAGTGAAGCAAACACTGCTGAAATCGCTGTTGTTACAGACTTAGGTTCCTTAATGGATGGTTCATTCAACCAAGGAACTTGGGAAGGTGCTGAAGAATATGCAAAAGAACATAACAAAACTGTTAAATATTATCAACCACCAAATACTACAGAAGCAACTGATGCAGATAGAATTTCTGCAATGAATGCTGCAGTTGATAATGGTGCAAAGATTGTTGTCACTCCTGGATTTGCTCAAGCTGCCGCTCTTCAAGATGTTGCTAAAAACAATCCAGATGTAAAATTCGTCTTTATTGATGGTTGGAATTTAGGTATCGATAATGTTACTGCTATTTCATATAATGAACATGAAGCTGCTTATATGGCAGGTTATGCAGCTGTTAAAGAAGGTTACAAGAAATTAGGTGGAACTTTCGGTGGTTCTGGTACTAACTTAGCTTGTAATAGATTTGCTTATGGTTATGTCCAAGGTATCAATGATGCTGCTGCAGGTGTAAGTGGTGTTGAATGTAAAATTAGTTTCAAGTTTTCTGGTGGATATTCAGCAAGCCCTGATTTACAATCTCAAATGTCCACTTGGTATAGTGAAGGAACTGAAGTAATCTTCGGATGTGGTGGTTCAATGGTTAACTCAGTCAAAGCCGCTGCTGAAGCTGTTACTGAAACAGATTCTAAGAAAGCCAAAATCATTGGTGTTGACGTTGATCAAAAGAGTCTTTCTGAAAGAGTTATTACTTCTGCAACTAAAGGTCTTAAAGTCTCTGTTAAGAAAGTTTTAGGACAATTCTATGATGGAAAATGGGATGCAGAATTAAAAGACAAATTACAACAACTTGGTGCTAAAGATGATGCAACAGGTATTGCATATCATAGTGATAGATTAAAAACATTTACTGAAGCTCAATATAAAGAGTTATTAGGCAAAGTTAAAGATGGAACTATCAAAATCGAAGCTGATGCTAAGGCATTAAGTGATGTTAGTAAAAATGACTTCTGGACTTCTGCAAATTCCAAATTTACTAATGTTAATATTGTTTTTGAAGCTGAAACTAAATAAAATAAAAGAATAAAAAAACAATTTCCTATCCACCACGACCGTGGTGGGTAGGTTTTATTTAAATGATTATGAAAAATACTGAAAAAAAATCCGATTATATCGTTGAAATGAGAAATATTACCAAGGTTTTCCCTGGTATCAAAGCTAATGATAATATTACTTTACAATTAAAAAGAGGAGAAATCCATGCACTTTTAGGTGAAAATGGTGCAGGAAAATCAACTTTAATGTCTGTTCTATTTGGCTTATATCAACCAGATGAAGGACAAATTTATATTGAAGGCGAACCAGTTACTATTCGTGATCCTAATGATGCAACTAAGTATCATATAGGTATGGTTCATCAACATTTTAAATTAGTTGAATGTTTTACTGTTTTAGAAAATATTATTCTTGGTAATGAAGATTCAAGAGTTGGCTTCATTACAAAAAAAGTTGCTAGAGAAAAAGCAACTTCTTTAATGGAAAAATACGGACTTCATGTTGATTTAGATGCAAAAATTTCTGATATTACTGTTGGTATGCAACAAAGGACTGAAATCTTAAAGATGTTATTTAGAGATAATGAAGTTCTTATTTTTGATGAACCAACAGCTGTTTTAACTCCAAATGAAATTGACGAGTTAATGAAAACAATGAAGTTCTTAGCAAGTGAAGGAAAATCAATATTATTCATTTCACATAAATTAAATGAGATTAAAAAAGTTTCTGACAGATGCTCAGTATTAAGAAAAGGTGCTTACATTGGTACAGTCGAGACTAAATCAGCCACTATAGAAGATATGGCAGCAATGATGGTTGGTAGAAATGTTTCATTTGCTGTTGATAAAGCTGAAGCAAAACCAGGTAAAGTTAGATTTAAAGTAGAAGATTTAACTGTTGTTAATAAGTACACAAAGAAACATGTTGTTAATAAAGCATCAATTGAAGTAAAGAGTGGTGAAATTGTTGCTCTTGCTGGTATTGATGGTAATGGACAAAGCGAATTTGTTCAAGCAATAACAGGTTTAATTGGTTTTGATAGTGGTAAAGTCACATTAAATGATGTTGATATTACTCACTCAAGTATCAGAGACAAAATTAATGATGGTTTATCTCATATTCCTGAAGATAGACATAAACATGGTTTAATCCTTGATTATAACCTTGATGAAAACTTTGTTCTTGAAAGATACAAAGAAAACACATTCTCTCGTGCTGATGGCTTCTTGATTGACTTTACAGCTAGAAAGAAATATTCTGAACAATTAATTAGAGAATATGATGTTAGATGTTCTTTAGGTGGTGATACTATTACTAGATCAATGTCTGGTGGTAACCAACAAAAAGCAATTGTTGCTAGAGAAATCGATAAGAGACACTCATTCTTAATTGCATGTCAACCTACCCGTGGACTTGACGTTGGTGCAATTGAGGGAATTCATAAGAAGATTGTCAAAGATAGAGATGAAGGCAAAGCCGTTTTACTTGTCTCTCTTGAAATGGATGAAGTTTTAAACTTGGCTGATAGAATTTATGTTATGTACGAAGGTGAAATTGTTTGTAATTTACGAGCAAAAGACACTAATGCACAAGACTTAGGTTTATATATGGCTGGTGCTAAGAGACAAAAAGAATATGAAAAATCTGAAGAAGAACTTTCTTTAGAACATATTGAACAAGAAAAAGAACAACATTCACTCAAGAATGAAATCAAAATGTTCTTTAAAGAATTACCAAGCAAGATTAAATCCTTATTTGCTAATCTAAAAAAGAAAGATCTTGAAGAAGGTAAGGAAGTAAAGGAGGAGAGTTCTAATGAAAAAAAGTAATTTAGAAGTATCTGAAAATAAGCAAAAAGAAGTAAAGAAAGTTGTCAAAGAAGTTAATGAAGTTAAACCAGTCGTTAACGAAATTAAAGAAGTGAAAGAAAATGATATTCACGAAAAGAAGACTTTCAAAGAAGTAATGGGAAATTGTGTTGCAAAGACAAAAGAGTTCTTTGTTGGTTTTCCAAAAAACACAAAAGAGTTCTTTGTTAATTTGCCACATAATTCAAAAGAATTTGTAAAGTCTATTCCTAATAAAAAAGGATTTAATTCAGTTGCGTCATCATTAATTTCAATTTTAGTTGGTATCTTTATTGGATTCTTATTTATGGTATTTGCTATTGTCTTCCAGAAGACAGCCAGCCCATTCCGTGGTTTAGGCTTTGTTTTTGGTGGTCCATTTGGTAGCAGTAATGTTGGATATGAACTTGGTAATATGTTATTTAAGACAGTGCCTTTGATTTTCACTGGTCTTTCTGTTGGTATTGCATATAAGACAGGTCTATTTAACATCGGTGCTCCTGGTCAATTCTTAATGGGTACAATGGGTGCATTACTTGTTGCTTTAAGTATTAACACAACAGGGAATAGATTTGCTGGAGTTATGGTTTGGCTTTTAGCCCTAGTTGTTGCAATAGCATTTGCAATCCTTTGGGCTTTAATTCCTGGTTTCTTAAAAGCTCAATTTGGTATTAACGAAGTTATTATCTGTATTATGACTAACTGGATAGCTGCTAACTTAGTTTCATGGGTCTATTCTTCTTTACCAAATTTAAAGAACCCAGCTGTCGGTAAAGGTGGTTTCTTAATTAAAACTAATGTAACTGGTAACTTTACTCCAAAAATAGGTTTAGACAAATTATTTAGTAGTAGAAATGGATCATTTCTTTCTGATTTAGATATTAGTATTTTAATTGCTATTGTTGTTGGTATCTTGCTTTGGGTTTTAATGAATAAAACTACTTTAGGTTATTCACTAAAAGCTTGCGGTTACAATAGAAATGCTGCAAAATATGCAGGTATTAATGAAAAATTAAACATTATGATTGCTATGGGTATTGCTGGTGCTTTAGCTGGTCTTGGTGGTGCTTTCTACTATCTCAACCCAGGACAAGAAATGATTATTAATACTTCTGCTACTTTACCTAATTATGGATTTAATGGTATTCCTGCTGCACTTCTTGCTAATAGTAATCCTATAGGCATTATATTTACATCATTATTCATTAGGTATATTGAATCTGGATCTTTAAATTTAACTAAAGCCGGATACAATCAAAATATTGGTAGTATTATTATTGCTATTATTATCTATCTTGCTGGCTTCTCTAGATTCTTCAGTGAAAGACTTGATGACATTAAAAAGTTCTTTGCAAATAAAAAGAAAGAACAAGAAGGTAAGTTATTAACTACTGAAGGTCAAGTAAAGCAAAATAATACTAATAAGGGAGGTAAATAAGATGTTTGGAAATATTATATTACTCACTATCCTTTATGCTATCCCAATGATGATGGTAGCTCTCGGTGGTGTATTTGCAGAACGAAGCGGTGTTATTAACCTTGGTCTTGAAGGTGGTATGATATTCGGCGCATTCATTGGTGCAATTGTCTGTAAGGCTGTTATTGAAGGTAGTAAAGTCGATGGTGGTGGATATGCTTTAGCTAGTAATCAAGGTGTATTTATCCTTGGTATGTTTGTAAGTATGTTAGCTGGTGCAATATTCTCCTTGCTACTATCGTTCTCGGCGATCAACTTAAAAGCGGATCAAACGATTGGTGGTACGGCTCTAAACTTACTTGCCCCTGCCATTGTCCTTACTTTTGGTCTCCTTATTCCATCAATTAGAAGCGATAAAGTCGATTCTCATGCTTCATTCTCGTTAGGTGGAGAAAATTATTTATCAACATACATTTGTTTAGCATTATTTATTGGGTTATCAATTTGGTTATATAAATCAAAGATTGGTATGCATTTAAGAGCTTGCGGTGAACATCCATCAGCTGCAGACTCTGTTGGTATTAATGTTTACAAAATGAGATATTTAGGAACTACAATCTCAGGTGCTTTAGCTGGTCTTGGTGGCTTTGTTTATATCTTCACTAGAGTCAGTGGTATTGCTGAAAGTAGTGTTGCCGGACTTGGTTTCTTATCATTAGCTATTATGATATTTGGTAACTGGAATCCAGTATTAATTGCATTAGGTGCTTTATTATTTGGTTTCTTAAAAGTTCTTGGTGTTGTTGCTAATTCTACATTCCTTGAAGCTCTTAATTTACCAGGATACTTCTATAATATGCTTCCATATATTATCGTTATCGTTACACTTGTTCTTTCAAGGAATAACTCAGGTGTACCAAAAGCTGAAGGTATCCCATACGATAAGGGTGCTAGATAATTACTTAATCAATCTAAAATTAAAAGGGCTGGAATCCAGCCCTTTTTTAATTATAGTAATTAATATGATTTATACTCTTTTAATAATTCTAGTTATGTTTTAGATTATAATATTCTATATTATGAATATTATAAAACATCTGCATCTTGTTAATAAACACCGTTTCTTTGTTTTCATTCACTGTATAAGATTAGGCCTTCCTTTTAGGGGTTTAAAACATGACTTAAGTAAGTATTCTCCTTTTGAACTATTTAATAGTGCAAAGTATTATAGAGGAAGTGGAACTCCAATATATGTTCAACGAAGAAAAGAAGGAGTCTATTCTTCTCTTGCAGTAAGACACACTCACAGGAATAAACATCATTATGAATACTGGATAGATATATATCTAAACAATGTTGTTTTAATAATGATGCCATATAAATATGCTATTGAATACGTTGCTGATATTATCTCAGCTAGTAAAGTATATAATCATAAGAAATATAATCGCTCTCTTCCTTATGAATATTTTGCATCTCATTCAAGTTATTCACCAATGCATAAAGGAACAAGGGATTTTGTCTTAACTATTCTTAGTGAATATGCAAAACATGGTTTTAAATATTTAAAGAAGAAACACTCTAAAAAGATATATCAGGAAATTAAAAACAAATATCCTAAAGTAGAAATACATCCAATTGATTTAAATGATGATATTAAGATTGATTTATCTTAAACAACTTTTCTAATAGCATCAACAGGTTTCTTACTTGCAATTCTTCTAACAGGAATAAATGAAGAGACAAGTGCAACTAGGAACGATAAACCAATAATTATTGATATATGAATAATACCCGGTGTAAATATTGTAAGGGTAGTTGAAGCAATATTTGAAAAAGTAATATTTAATGCAAATGTTCCTGCAAATGTCATTGCAATAGAAAGGATTGTACAAAGAAGTGCAACAATAAAACTTTCTATAAAGAATAGTTTAAATATGTCGGTGCCTCTTGAACCTAGAGCTCTAAGAATACCAATATCAGCTTGTTTATCATTAATAGAAGTAGAAATAAAGTTAGAGAATAAGATAATTGCAAAAGCACCTAAGACGCCTCCAACAATTAAGAATATTCTACTAAGTCCTCCAACGAAATCATCAACAGAACTAAAAGCATCAAAAGTATAATTATCAGTAATAAAGTTAGCGTGTCGATAATTAACTTTTGTATATGTAGAAGAAAGAAGGGATTTAATAACTCCTTCATCATTTTTTGAATTGTCATATAAAACAAATTTATATGGTTGGCGTGTTGTCTTAGTAAAAAAGTCATTAGCTAGTTCTTCATTTAAATAAATGGTATTTTCATCTAATTTACGGATGATACCACCAAGATATGTTTCTTTTCCGTGGTTATATCCGTTAGTTGAAACAACATTTCCCATAATATTATTTTCTTCTAGAGACTCTGATTCAAATCTTAAATATAAAGTTGAGAATTCATTTCTAAAAATTGGACTTAAATTTAGTTGTGCAAATTGAATATCAGAACATGTTCCAGTAAGAAGAAGTTCAAGGAAATTGTTATATAAAGTCTTTGCTTCATCGTAAACTTCTTTTTGCGAATATTGTTGATTATTAATTGTAATTGGTTTGTTTGCATAAGTAGGAGTTTCTTTTCCTTTTTCAAGATCAGTAACATATGAATAAATAAAAGATGTTTGATTTGGATCTTTATCAAAATATTTTGCACTCATAATCATCATTACATTGGTTTTTAAATCATTAAGAATGTTACTGTATCTAAAAGTGAATGGAAAAGTAGATTCATCGGGCTCTTGTTTAAATAAATCAACAACATTAGGATCCATAACATTTATAGTTAAACTATCAGAAGAAGATGCAAAAGCTAAAAAGCCACCATTTTGAATCATTGATAAATAACGGAAACTAGAAATATAGCTAGTTGAATTATCTTTAACTATTTCTTGTTTTTCAGCTATATTCTTAATTACTTCAACTGGTGAAGAATTAGGATCAAAAGCATCATAAGTAGTAAAAGAAACTGCATCACCACGGTAGACATATCTAGTATGGAAACAGAAAGAGGAAAGACTGCCTGAGGTGATACTATTTTTTTGATTTTCAACTAATAAATCAATAGTTGAAGAAGCGACGATTCCCATTGAATGGAATGAATATTTGTTTTGATATTCGAAAGATGAAATTAGTTCCCTATATTTATCAGTATTATTACTTACTTCTTCTGCATTTGTTAAAGCCGCATATGGAGTCTTATCAAAGTTTGTATCATATACTCCGCAAATAAAGAAAGTAACACCTTCTTGATATAATGGAAGGCCGAGAAGGTCAGCAGGATTTTCAATACCTCTTTTAATAATGTTATTTGTTGATGTATCAAAAAAGATTTTTCCATGGTCTCTAATTGTTTCGAAGAAATTCTTTGTAACAGCAATTTCACCAAATTGTGTAGGTTTTCCTCCTGTAATAATTTGATATCTTTTTGGAACATCATCTGCATTAACTAGCCCTTCAATACCTGGAGTATAGTAATAAGTATTAATTTCAGTATCTCCAATAGGAGCAGAGATGTATGTTGAACTTGGCGAAGTACCATATACTTTAATAAGTGTTGGATCTTTATTTTCTTCAGATACTGATTTTAATTTTTTTGATACTGCACTAACTTCTGAATCATTCATAAGGATGGGCTGGTAATTAAATACATTAGATTCATTTTCAGGCATTGAATTATAAGCTTTTGAGATAGGAATATATGCGTTATTTTGTTTTAAAACAGTCGAAGTCATTGAAGAAATCATATTATAGGTTGCAAAAATAGAAGTGATTGCAAACATAGTAAAACTGATAAAACAAAGCAAAACGGTGATAAGTAACCTAATTGGTTTATGTCTTATCATTGATAAAGATAATTTAATACACTTTATTCCGCTTAGTTTTGATTTGATTGGTTCAAAATGAGAATCATCACTAAAAAGAAGTCCTTCATTCGTTTTATTAAAACTAACAGCATTAGAATCATCTCCGATAACATCAGAAATAGTCTCATTAAAGATAGTGTTATAAGAAATATACATATCTTCGTTATTTCTAGCAATAATATCATTTATCCTTTGAACATCTGAACTAGATAATTTTCTTCCTTTTGCAATTTTAACTACTCCGTTACCAAGTTCAATAATTCCTTTATCTGGATATTTACCCATAGACTTAGTTAAATCAGAATATACTTTCCCATCTCTAAGTTCAATAATTCTATCTCCATAATATTCAGCAAAGTCTCTATCGTGAGAGATGATAACAACTAACTTTTCTTCAGATAAAGTTTTAAGAGTATCAAAAATTTGTCTACCTGTATTTGAATCAAGGGCACCACTAGGTTCATCAGCAAAGATGATTTCAGGTTTTTTAACTAGGGCACGAGCAATAGCAACTCTTTGTTTTTGACCACCAGAGAGTTCACTTACTTTTCTTTTTCCTAGTCCACGAAGACCAACTTTATCTAGAATCGCACTAAGTTCAAAAGGATTAAGAGTCTTCTTTTGAAGTTCTAATGCAAGAGAAATATTTTCTTCAACATTAAAATCTTCAAGAAGGTTATATTCTTGGAAGACAAATCCTAAATATGTATTTCGATAACAGTCAAAATCATTTTGATTAAAGTTACGACTTGATTTATTTTGAATGATGATTTCTCCTGAATCAGGAACATCAAGTCCACCCATAACATTTAGTAAAGTTGATTTACCACTACCTGATTTACCTAAAATAAAAACCATACCTTTAGATGGGAATCTAATAGAAACATCATCTAATGCTTTAACAACCGTTCCTTTTTTCGATACGTACTTTTTTACAAGGTTTTTTATTTCAAGCATTTAGCACCTATTTAATAACTTCTTTTTGCATATAAGGAATAAGTACTTTTGGGATAGTAATTGAACCATCTTCATTTTGATAATTTTCTATAACAGCAGCTAGAGTTCTTCCAATAGCTAGACCTGATCCATTTAACATATGAACAAATTCAGGTTTACCATCTTTTTCTCTTCTAAATCTAATATTCATTCTTCTTGCTTGATAATCAGTAACATTAGAACATGAAGATATTTCTTTATAAGTTGGTTTATCAACAACATATTTGCCTTTGCTTTCTTTAAATGTTGAATAAGAAGGCATGAATACTTCTAGGTCATATGTCTTTGCACTAGAGAAACCTAAATCACCAGTTGATAAAGCAACCCTTCTATAAGGTAGTTCAAGTAGTTCTAGAATTAGTTCAGCTTCTTTTGTTAGTGCTTCTAGTTCATCAAAACTTTTTTCAGGAAGAGTAAACTTAACTAGTTCAACTTTTTGGAATTGGTGTTGTCTAATTATTCCCCTAGTATCTTTTCCTGCAGCACCTGCTTCTGCTCTAAAACAAGAAGAATATGCGCAGAAACTTTTTGATAAATCTGATGCATTTAATATTTCATCTCGGTAATAATTAGTTACGGGTACTTCAGCAGTTGGAATAAGCCATAAGGTATCATCAGTATTATCGCTTTTATATGCTTGGTCGGCAAACTTAGGAAGTTGACCAGAACCAGTTAAAGATGCTGTATTAACTAAGTATGGAGGAAGAAGTTCAATATATCCGTTTTTAATATGAGTATCTAGCATAAAAGAAGCAAGTGCTCTTTCTAAATGAGCAAAGTCACCGATATAGAAAGCGAATCTTGAACCAGAGACTTTTCCTGCTCTTTCAAAATCAAAACAGTTATTTTTATTACCTAGTTCATAATGTGCTTTTGGTTTAAAAGCAAACTCTCTTGGTTTTGAATAATATTTGATTACTTTATTGTCACTATCATCTTTTCCAACAGGAACACTTGAATCAGGAATATTAGGAGTCTTTAATAATATTTCTCTAATCTCACTATTTATTTCATTTAATTTTGCATCTATTTTTGCAATTTCATCTTTTTCAAAAGTGATTTTTTTCATTAATTCTTCAGCTTCTTTTTCTTTTTTCTGAGCCTTTAAAATACCAATTTCTTTTGAAATAGTATTTCTTTCTGCTTTGATTTTATCTCCTTCAAGAATGAGTTTTTTTCTTTCAGAATCAAGTTTAACTAAATCATTAAGATATGAAAAATCATCATTTCTTTTTTCTAATTGTTTGATAACTGATTTAATATTTTCGCAAACAAATTTAAGATCTAACATTTTTGGCCTCCTAAAAACTTCAGTTAAATGTTAAAGAAATTATAGCACAAAATAGAATATATATAAAATATATTTACTTCACTAACATATATGACTTATATTCCATTAGGAATATATTTTAGCTAATTATCTTTAACGAAAAATTAGTGTAAATATACCTAGATAGAAATAGGTCAAAATGGTGAAAAGACGAAAAATTTTCATCTTTTTATATAAATACTTAGTATTTATCGAAAAAGTAACTTGTTCCAACTTATAAGGTACATATGAGACTAAAAATTGTCTAAAATGCCGATAATAAAAAGAAATTTTAATTTTTTACTTTTGCAAAAAATTAATTGCATTATAAAATGAAATGTGTTATTCTTTTAAAGAAAGGTAGGTGACAATATGGCAGACAAAAACAAAACAATGACAAAAGAAGACTTAGCTGAACAATTAGCTACAGAAGGTAGAATGCTAAAAATTGATGCTGCTAAATCAGTTGATATTATCTTTAAGACTATTGCTGAAGGCCTCATTGATAGCGATTTTGGTTCTGTTAAAATTGCTGGTTTCGGTTCTTTCGAATTAGTTCAAAGACCTGCAAGAGAAGGTGTTAATCCTGCAGATCCAACTATGAAGATAACTATCCCTGCATCTAATGCTGTAAAGTTTAAGCCATCTAAGACATTAAAAGACATAGTTAACGGAAAAAAATAAAAAATACTTCCTACCCATTAAAAAGTGGTAAAATTAGTGGGTAGGTTTTTTAAAGGATATTAAAATGGCAGGTTTAACTTGTAATCTTAGTGGAAAAGCGCAAATCATTTTTAGGAAATTACACAAGACTATTGGTAAACACGGACAAATCTATCTTGTCGGTGGAGCCATTAGAGATACACTCCTAAAAAGAGGCGATATTCATGATTTAGATTTTGCAACAGATTGCAATTATAAGTCAGTAGTTAATTATTTCCCAAAAGCTGTATTATTCCCAAGATTTGGTACAGCATCTTTTAAGATAGAAGATTATAATATCACCGTTTCTTCTTTTAGAGTTGAATCACTTTATGAAGATTTTAGACATCCAAGTATGGTAATGTTTGTTCGATCACTAGAAGAAGATTATCAACGAAGAGATTTTACAATCAATGCTTTATATGCTGATATCAGTGGTAAAGTAATTGATCCAACTAATTTAGGTATTAATGATTTAAAGAATAAAATTATTCGTTGTGTTGGTGATCCTCAAGAAAAGTTTTCTGAAGATCCTTTAAGAATTGTTCGTGCGTTAAGATTAAAATTAGAACTAAATTTCACTATTGAAGAAAACACTCTTTTAGCAATGAAATACAATCTTTCTTTAATTAGAGAAATTAGACCATTTAAATTAGCAGAAGAAATTAATAAAACATCTGATAAAAATAAGCAAGAGATTATGAGACTACTCAACTCTGGGCTTTTTGATTTAGAATCTTAATTTCTTTTATGGAACTAAGCCAAAGCGATATTGATTTTTCAACGCTTTTATTAAAAAGATATTATTATTACAGATTGTCTGATTTAGAATGTTTCACTATTTTAATATGCAATCAGTTATTAAATAGAGATAAGACTCTTCTTCTTACTAGAGATGTTTTATCAAAACATATGGCTAGTACAAAAGGAGAAATAGATTCTATTTTAAATGAACTTATTAAAAAAGGAATTATTGAAATAGTAAATTCAGATGATCAAATATATTCTTCGTTAGATAAATTTAAAAAAAGAATTTATGATGACTTAATTAAAGATATTAGACTTGAAAAAGAAGGTAATACAACTCCTTCTTCATCATTATATTCATATCTTGAACAACTCAATGATCGACCTTTATCATCACTAGAAAGAGATTATATTTCTAACTGGTTAAAAGATGGAATTAGTGAATCTCTTATAAAAGAAGCTTGTGTTAAATCAAAAACAAAAAACGGTTATATATCATTTAAGAAAGCAGATAGTTATGTTCTAGTTGCTCTTCGTTCTTTATCAAGAAAAGAAATTGGTGTTTCGACAATAGATGAAAAAAGAGAAAGAGATAATGCCAGTTTACTTTTTGGTAAGGAATGGGATGAATAATTCTAAATACATTTTTAATAATCTTAAAAAAGAATACCCAACTTATCATACATTTTTGAATTATTCAAAAGATTATGAATTCCTTTTTGCAGTTATTCTTTCTGCTCAAACAACTGATAAGAAAGTAAATGATGCTACTAGTATTCTTTTCAAAGATTTACCAAGTCTAGATGATTATTCTTTAAAGAATAAAGAAATAATTATTAATGATATTAAGTCTTTAGGACTATATAAAGCAAAATGTAATTACTTAATAGATTCATCATCTATTTTAATTAATAAATATAATAGAAAAATTCCTTCTAGTAGAGAAGAACTTATCTTGCTTCCTGGAGTAGGGAAGAAGACTAGTGGAGTAGTTTTAAATGAACTATATCATGCAAATTTATTTCCAGTTGATACCCATATTGAAAGAGTAAGTAAAAGACTTGGACTTGTAAAAGAAAAAGACATACCTGATATTATTGAAGATAAACTTGAATCATATTTTGATATGTATGATAAAGTATATTTGCATCATGCATTTATTCTTTTAGGAAGGAAGGTCTGTTCAAGCAGTAATCCTAAATGTCATTTATGTCCTTTAAAGAAAGTATGTAAGAAAGGAGTAAGCAGTGTATAAATCAATTCTTAATATGGAAGATACTCAAGTTGGAATTAAGATTATCAAAGATAATTTTGAAAAAGAACTTGCAAAATCACTTAATCTTATTAGAGTATCAGCACCTTTATTTGTAACTAGTAGTTCAAATTTAAACGATTCACTAACTGGTAAAGAAAAACCAGTATCATTTAAAGTTAAAGGAATTGATGATACTCTAGAGATAGTTCACTCTCTTGCTAAATGGAAAAGAGAAGCAATCTATAGGTATAATATTTCTTCTCATCATGGTATCTATACAGATATGAATGCAATAAGGAAGAATGAAGAACTTGATAATATTCATTCTTTATATGTAGATCAATGGGACTTTGAAATAAAGATTTCTAGAGAAGATCGAAATCTTAATTATTTATTTAATAAAGTTAAAACAATATATAAAGTCATTTTAAAAGTTGAAGACTTAGTTCATAAAAAGTATCCAGTTTTAAAAAATAATTTAAATAAAGATATAAAGTTTATTTCAACTAGTGAACTATATTCTTTATATCCAACACTTGATAAAAAAGAAAGAGAAGCTAAGATTACTAAAAAATATGGTTCAATCTTTTTATATCAAATTGGCTGGGATTTAGTAGATAATAAACCACACGAATATAGAGCGCCTGATTATGACGATTGGAACTTAAATGGAGACTTAATTGTCTATGATAAAATAATTGATGGGCCGATTGAACTTTCTTCAATGGGTATTAGAGTTGATAAAGAAAGTATTATTTCTCAGTTAAAGAAAAGAAATAAAGAAGAACTACTTGTCTCTGATTACACTAAAAAGATTATCAATAATGTCTTACCTTTAACTTATGGAGGAGGAATTGGTCAATCTAGATTATGTATGTTATTTTTAGAAAAGATGCATATTGGAGAAGTTCAAGCATCTATTTGGACTGATAAAGAAAAAGAAAAAGCAAAAAAAGGAGGCTATATTCTTTTATAGAAAAATAATGGCTCAAGAAAAAAAAGAGAGAAAGAAAATAAGCATTCTTGCAACATCTATTATCGGAGCAAGCACTTTGCTTCTTGGTGGAGGTGTTGGTTCTTTAATCACTTATTTTAATACACGTTTACCTCTTGATGAACAAAAGATATTACAAGAATATCGTATTTTAAAAAACGAGTGGCTTTTTGGAAATGAAAATGAATATCTTCTTGATGATGCAGCTGCAGCTATTTTATCAGGGACTAATGATCCATATACCTTTTATACAAAGACTAGCCAAGAACAAAATTTAAATACTTCTGGATATGGATTTGGAATTAGTCACAGATATATAGGTGGCTCTACATATATAAGAGAAGTTCATGATGGACCAAGTAAGAATAAACTTCTTGCAGGAGATATCATTCTTGGTGCTAAAAGAAATAATGAATCATATACTTCTTTTTCTTCTTTTAATGCTAGTCAAATTAGTTCTTTTTTATCTGATAATAAATTTAATGAATATGAGTTTTCGATTCTTAGAGGAAGTGAAACGATAAATGTAAAAGTAACTAAAGGAAACTATAGTCAAAATACAGTATCTTTAATTCAATCTCCTCGAGAAGAAAATAATTATGTAATGGCAGTAAAGGTTTCTACCTTCCTTGGTAATCCTTCATTACATTTAAAAACACTTATTAATAATGAATATGAAAGAGTTCCTAAAATAAATAAACTAATAATTGATTTAAGAGAAAATGGTGGTGGATATGTAAAACAAGCTAGTCAAATGGCTAAGTTATTTGTTAAAAAGAATCAGCTCATTTATTCTTTAGTCAATAAGAATAATAA
>CACYDF010000037.1 GCA_902773085.1 uncultured Erysipelotrichaceae bacterium | reverse complement strand
ATTCAATAATTTTAATTATTATATTTATATAATAATTAATTTCTTGAAATCTTATTCTCAGCCTAAATTTTTATAGTGTTAAATCCAAAAGACGGGTATTTGTTAGAAAAAAATAGACAAAATTTAAATAATTGTAGTTTTTTTTATTTACAAATAAAAATATTTGAGTGTAAAATATAATTAACTTATTAAATCGCAAAAGGAGAAATTTTAAATGAAAATGTTATTCAAATATTTTGATATTTAGTCACTATTTTTATCGTCAATATCTTTTGAAAGATCTTTTTGTTCTTCAACAAAAAATTTTGCTTCTGTTTTTATCTTTTTACTAATCTTTAAACTATTATCATTTTCTTTATCGTAAGAAACAGTAATTTGTGGGAATGGGATATTGATATTATTATCATCAAAGAGGATTTTAATTTCTCTATTTAAATCTCTTTGAACTTGATATATATCTGCTTCTTTACATTTGGCAACAAAGAGTAAATTGACAGATGATTCAGCAAGTTCAGTAACACCTTTATAAAATGGACCTTCGACAATACCTGGAATTTTATCTTTGAATGATTCAATATTATCTGAAATAACTTTTTCTACTTTTTCAATTCTATCTCCATATGAGATACCTACATAACATTTAGCAACAGATAAATCTTTTGTTTGGTTAATAATTGAACGTATATCACTATTATTCACTATCTTAGTATTTCCACCAGCATCAATAAGTTTTGTTGTTCGAAT
Source organism: uncultured Erysipelotrichaceae bacterium (assembly GCA_902773085.1). GTDB lineage: Bacteria > Bacillota_I > Bacilli_A > RFN20 > CAG-288 > Enterosoma. The sequence continues at coordinate 1,791 of CACYDF010000037.1, read as the reverse complement.
ACCGATTGATTGAATTTCTCCTCTCCATCCATCAATAATAACAATATCACCTACTTGGAAATCACCTTCAAAAACAATAAAGATACCAGCAAGGATATCAGCAACTAAAGTTTGTGATCCTAAACCTATGATAAGAGTAAATATACCAGCACTAGCAAGCATCATAGTAGTATTTGCCCCCCATGCAGAAAGAATAAAGAAGGCAGCACCTATTGCAATTACCCACTTAGCTAAGTTAAGAAGTAATCTAGAAATTGTAACAGCTTTACTTGATTTTATAGTAATACTTGCAAAAAATCTTAAAAGAAGATTTAATGTAATTGCAATTACAAGTATTTCAGTTGATCTAATAAGAGCCTCAATAGCTACATTTGCAAAAAAGGCGATGATTTTATTACCACCAGTATAAAGATTTTTAAATACTGATTTATCACCAGATATTTTCTCATTGAAAATAAAACACGCTATTGTACCTAGAACTAAAATAGAATAGATAACAATAAACATTATATTTCGTTTTGATAATTTCAACTTCTTCTTTGTAGCCATAATTCTCTCCTTTTTTTGTAATTTAATAACAGCCTTACGACTTCAAATTTTTATTCTGTATAGCTTTTAAAAATAAAAATTAAGAATATCGTTATTTTTCATTTTTTTTATAACTTAAATATTATACTCTTTGTGAAATTAAATAAAAGCATTTTTTATATTTATCTATTAATGTGACATTATAAGTAGACCAAAAATAGGACAATAAATGAGCAATTAATAATAAAAAATCACTGATTTATAATCAGTGATTAATTTTTATATTGGGGCGGCTAATGGGACTTGAACCCACGAATGAGCGGTTCACAGCCGCTTGTGTTAACCACTTCACCATAGCCGCCATATATTAAAAGCTATATGACTAGCTGATAATAAACTATATCTTTCTGTTATAGAATTCAATTACTTGTGCTTCGTTGATATCACTTGAAAGTTCTTCTCTTTCAGGATAACGAACATATTTACCAGTTCTTTTAGTAGCATTAACATCAACATAACTTGGAGTTGATGGTTTAGTATTTAATACTTCAGTTACTATTTGTAAATTTTGTGATTTTTCTTTAAAAGAAATAACATCATTTAATTCTACTAAATAAGAAGGTATATCTACTTTTTTTCCATTAACTAAAATATGGCCATGATTAACTAGTTGTCGAGCTTGTCTTCTTGTTGATGCAAAACCCATTCTAAAAACTAAATTATCAAGTCTTGATTCAAGTATTTGTAAGAATTTTAAACCAGTTGGTGTTTTTTTATCTGATTTAGCAAGAATAAAGAGTCTTTGAAATTGTCTTTCGCTAACTCCATATGTATATCTAATCTTTTGCTTTTCAGCCATTTGAAGACCATATTCAGTCTTCTTCTTTTGTCTTGATTGACCATGTTGTCCAGGAATAGTATCTCTTTTCTTGAGTTCTTTTCCATTTTCTAGGATAGAATATCCTAATCTTCTTGAAACCTTCCAAATAGGTCCTGTGTAACGTGACATAAATTTCCTCCAATAATTAATATTTAGAGCCTAGATCTTTAAGCAAAGATGAGAGTTTTTCACTTATATAGCTAAGTTACTTGAAATAAACTTCATTTATTGATTAAAATCTAAGTGCTATAAACATGCTTTTATAATATAACAAAATAATATTGCCTAGAAAGTCTTTTAATGTATAATAATTAGGCTGGTTATGGGTCCGTAGCTCACCTGGGAGAGCGCCTCCATGGCATGGAGGAGGTAGCGAGTTCGAT
>CACYDF010000036.1 GCA_902773085.1 uncultured Erysipelotrichaceae bacterium | reverse complement strand
TCCTAAATCACCTCTTGCAACCATTATTCCATCACTTGCCTTAATAATATCATCAAGATTATCTATAGCTTCTGTCTTTTCAATTTTAGAAACTACCATAATATTCTTTCCACCATGTGTGCAAAGAAGATCTCGTATATCTTGAATATCTTGAACGTTTCTAACAAAAGAAGCGAAGATAATATCAAAATGATTTTGGCATCCAAATATTAAATCAGATTTATCAACTTCAGATAGATATGGCATATTTAAATGAGCACCAGGACAATTAACCCCTCTTCTATCTTTACAAACATGACTATTCTTTACTTTACAAATAAGTTCTTTGTTTGTTTTATCTTTATCAATTATTTCTAATTCTAAGTTACCGTCATCTAATTTTAAAATTGAATTAACAGGGGCATCAAAGAATAAATCAGGATATGTAACACCAAATTTCTTTTCATCACCAAGTTTTGAAGCATCCATTGAAATTCGACAAATTTCATCTTTTTTAAAAGAAGCACTCCCACCCTTAAAGCAAGAAGTACGTATTTCTGGGCCTTTTGTATCCAAACAAATAGGAATAATAAGGTTTTCTTCCTTGCAAATATCCCTTAAAGTCTGGATTTTTTGAAGATGTTCTGCATGTGTTCCATGAGAAAAATTAAGTCTCATACAAGTCATACCATTTCTAAGTAATTCTCTCATTACTTCTTTGTCTTGACTTGCAGGACCAATCGTACAAACAATTTTAGTTTTTTTCTCTATTGAATATAGCATACACACCTCAAATAAAACTTTAAAACCTACAATATTTTAGCATATAATAGTGTATGTTATTACTATTAACAAAAGTATAGTTTAAGAATAATGAATATTATAGAACCTGAATCATCTTTTTCATCGTACGTAAACTTTACTCTTTCTCAAACAGATAATGAAGTATTAAATCTACTTTATTATCCAATTATTGGAAAAGATGCATTTACCATTTATTCTTTATTTTCCTCCCTCTCAGGATTAAAAGGAAATGATTATTTTATTACTCATGAAGAGTTTTGTGAAAGAAGTAAAATATCAATATCTGATTTTCTTTTAGCTAGGAATAAGCTTGAAGCAATAGGATTAATTGAAACTTATAGAAAAGAAGTTATTGATTCAAATTCGTATAAGAAAGTATCTTATATATATAAACTATTTCCACCAGCAACTGCTAATAAATTTTTTAATGATCCAATCCTCGTATCAATATTAAAAGATAGTGTTGGAGAAAAAGAAATAATATCATTAAAATCACATTTTAAAGAAAGCAATAATCAATTCTATAACTATATAAATGTATCATCAAAAATAAATGATGTATTCTTTTATGATAAGAAAGAAGTTAGCAAAGATGAATCTGGTTCATATAAAGAAAAAAAGTATAAGAAAACTTTCCAAGTAAATCTTGCTGAAATTGAAAAAAGTCTAGTAAGTAATGATATAGATATTTCAACAATAACCAAGTATGAAAAACAGATTGAAAAATATTTAACACTATATCAGATAAAAGATGATTTAGCAGTCAACATAATAAGTAGTTCAATATCAACTGGCGGAATGTTCGATATAGACACTTTTATTAATAAATGTAAAAATGCTTATTCATATAACACAGAAAAACAAGTTAATTTTGTTGATTTTAATAAATATAACTCTAAGGAAGATATCGAAAAGTATCAATCTCTCCCACCAAAAGAATTCTTGACAAAACTTTTAAATTCAGAGCCAACAAATCATATGCTTGATAAAATTCATGATATTGTAGAAAGATATAATTTTACCCCCGATATCATCAATGCTTTATTTGACTATTGCTTAAAATCTAATAATGGATTATTTAATGATTTTAAAATTGATGAACTTTGCATTTATCTTTCTTACAATAAAGTAACTGATCTTTTTTCTGCTTTACAATTCCTAAAAAGAAAAGATTATAAGTTTGAAGAGTTTAAAGCTGCAAAAAAGAGGAAACAAAAAACTATAGTTGAAGATGACAAAGATAGTCAAACTTTTTCTGATTATAAAAAAATCGATATTAAAAAATATGGTTTAGATTTATGAGCAAAGATAATTCGTTTCCAACTAAATTAAATATACCAGAAATAGAGATTAAGAATCTTAATACCAATTTAATTGAGGATAAAATCTTTTCTTCTTTGAAATTAAATATTAATGCCTATAAAGAAGTACGCTCAGTTGTTAAAGATGAAGAGGTAATTAAAAAAAGCATTTCTCTAATTCCTAATTATCTTAAAGAATTTAATCTTTGTAGTAAATGTGCTAATAATTCTATTCGTGATTGTTTACAAAAAGGAAAGTTAGGATATAGACTTACACCTGCAATAAAATTCAAAGAACTCGACTTTGTAAATGCACCTTGTTATAAACTAAAAAAGGTCAAAGAGAAAATGCATAATTTTAACCTTTATTATGACTCACCTATAAACTTTTATCTTGAAGGAATTAACTTGATTTCATTTTACAATGACTTAAGTGATAATAAAAAGTTAAAAAACACAAGTGAAATAGGACTTTTATTTGATTATGTAACTGAAATTATTGATAAAAAAGACTTTAAAACACCAGGATACCTTATTTCTTCGAAAAAAAATGGTCTTTCATCACGAATTTTAAAGGCAATTGGTATTCTTTTTATGAACTTAAATGTTTCAGTCACATATGTTGACTCAAAAAGTATATTTGATTCATTCTATTATGATGATTCTGACGAATACATAAAAATATATAATACGCTTTGCACTTCAAAAGTTCTTCTAATGGATAATATAGATCAAGTAGCTGATATCAATTCTTCTCTAAATAAAGAATATATGGGTAATCTTTTAACTGAAAGAAATAATGAAGGGTTAATTACATTCGCAACAACAACCAAGCCAATGAATCATAAATATCTTGCTACAAAGTTTTTCAATGATTTACCTAATAAATCCACTTACGAAAACATTCTTAAAGAACTCTTTAATCTAATAACAGTGAACGATTCTATTTAAAAAATACTATTAATTTTGCAAATAATATATGGAGGCAAAATTATGGTATATCAAGAAAGTGATAATACATGTGGTAATAGTTGTGTTAGAAATATTTTAAATCTAGTATTTAAAAAAGATAAATATAATACTTACTACATAAAAGAAAACTTAGATTCATTTGCTAAAATCGAAAATGAATTGTCCAAAAATGGTTTATCGTATCAAGGATATAAAACCAATAACATTTCACTTTTAAGTAAAAAAAAACTACCTGCTATTATGCAAATATATAATGGAACTAAATTTCACTTTGTCGTATTATATTCAATTGGTAAAAAATATGCAAAAATAATAGATCCACAGTTTGGAAAACTAATCCTCCCAGTTGAAGAATTAAAATTTATCTTTACTGGAAGGATATTATTATTTGAAGAAAAAACAGGCAAAATAATTGATAGTAATAATATACAATTTATTAATATATCAATAAGTTTGAAATATGTAATATTATCATTAATTCAGTTATTATCAACATATTTTCTATTTTATAATATAACGACTGATTTAAATATTAATTATATATTATTATTTGGATCTATCTCTTTTTTATCAATAATATTGCACAATATTTTAAATTTTAGTACTCGTGTAAAACTTAATAAGATACTAGATATTTTCTCTGAGGATTCATGTAATAAAGACGACATTATATCTTTATCAAAAGTACTTGATAATGAAGTAGTTTTAATAAGCACTTCTTTAAATTATTTAGTAGCCATACTTTTATGTATATTCTTACTATGTAATAGTCTATATGACTCTATTATTCCATTATTATCAATTGTTGCTTTTATTCTTAAGATCTTACTAACCCCATTTATTAACAACATAAAACGAGAGATTTTTTATTTTGAAGATATTGCATTTTCACATCTTGAAACTGACAAAACTCAGTTTAATTCTTTTATGAAAAAATCTAAAAAAAGATCTTTTAAATTTTTACTTTATTCACTCTTACCATACATATTTCTTTTTTTACTTATTGTTCTTTATTCTTCTATAAATCATTTAGTTAATCCTACTTTTAGCATTAGTAAATTTTTATTTATTATCTTCATTTCTTTCTTTATTTATTCATTACTAGATAAATTTTTTCAATCCTTAAATAAAAAAGACTTATCACATAAAGAACTAAATAAGATGACATTGTCGATTAAGTCAATTTCTCTGAAAAAGAAAACAATAATTTATTATAATAATATTGATGAATAATCTAATCTAAGGAGTCTAATTATGAATAAAGAAAATAAGATATTCTTTAGCAACAAAACTACATATAAAATAAAAACTAAACATCTTTTTGATATTGTTTTTAAACATACTTTAAAATGTATTAAAAAAGATGATTCTTTTTATTCAATATCATTATCACTTGTCAATCAACAAGAAATCAAAAAACTTAACCAAAAATATAGAAACCTAGACCGACCAACTGATGTTTTGACTTTTGATTATAATGGCGATACTAATATCAAAAATGATTTAGGTAGCGTAATAATATGCCCACAAGTAGCTGAAAAACAGGCGAAAGAATTTAAACATCCACTTGAAAGAGAACTATCTTTCCTTTTCATTCATGGGATTTTGCATGCATTTGGATATGATCATATGGATGAAAAAGATGCTAAAAAGATGTATAAATTACAAAATAATATACTAAATTCGCTTCCAATAGACTTTTATACTGACTTAAATAAGATGAAAAAACTTCTTCTTGAAGCTCAAAAAAATAGTTGTGCTACATATTCTCATTTTAGAGTAGGTGCAGTGGTAGTTACTAAAGATAATCAATATCATTTAGGCTTTAATATCGAAAATGCATCCTATCCTGCTACAGTATGTGCTGAAAGAGTTGCACTTTTTTCAGTATATGCAAAAGGGTATCGAAAAGAAGATATTGTTTCTCTAGGCTGTATAACTGATTCTAAAGAAGTCGGTACTTGTTGTGGTGTCTGTCGACAAGTTATGTCAGAATTAATGGTTTTAAACTGTCCAGTATATATATATAACTATGACGAATCAAAGTCTCTTTTTACAACTGTAGATGGGCTATTACCATATAGTTTCCAAAAGGAGAATATGGAGTGAAATCTGGAATAGTTTGTGTATATGGAAAAGCAAATGCAGGTAAATCATCTTTAATTAATAGAATCCTCGGATTTAAACTTCTTCCAATTAGTGATAAACCTCAAACGACTAGAGATACAGTAAAAGCAATATATAATGATGATGAGTCTCAAATTGTATTTGTAGATACACCAGGGTTATTTAAACCTCATAAACGATTTGGAGAGATTCTTTTACGAAATGCAGAAAATGCAAAATATGGTGTAGATATTATTTTATATGTCATAGATTTAAGTCAAAAATTTGATGCTACAACTGCAACTAAATTATCTAAACTTGAAGAAAAAATTATTGTAGTTTTTAATAAAATTGACTTAGTAAAATACGCAGATGTACAATCAATTATTTCTACGGTAAAAGAGTTACTACCAAATAGTGTATTTATTGAAACATCATGTATTAAAAGCATTAATATTGATAAAGTAGTTGAGGCAATAAAAAAGTATCTTCCACAAAAGGAAAAACTTTTTTCAGGCGATATAGTTTTAGATAGGCCTAAAGAATATATAATCAGTGAAATGATTCGTGAAAAATGTATGAGGTTAATGAAAAAAGAATTACCACATTGTGTATATATACAACTAGATCACCTCAATGAAGAAGATAATATACTTGAAGTATTTGCAACAGTAATTGTGGAAAAAGAAGGTGAAAAAGGAATACTGATTGGTAAAAACGGGAATATGATAAAAGAAATCTCAAGGCTTTCAGAAACAACTATTTTATCTTATTTTGGTAAAAAAACAATTTGTAATTTAAAAGTAAAAGTTGTTGATAATTGGCGTAGCAAAGATAAGTTTTTAAGAAAGTTTGGTTTTTTAAATGATTAATAAAAAAGTAAATACAGTTAATGGAGTAGTTATTAATGTATCTCCATATAAAGATGAATCAGCTATTGTTTCTTTTATAACTGAAAAGGGCTTGTTTTCTGTATATGTAAATAATGCATATAAGCAAAAGAATTCTTTAAAACCTTTATTAATTCCATTTAATTATTTAACACTTGAATATGTTGAATCAGATGAAAAGTTTCTTCTTGCAAAATATACAGAAATAATTAAGGATTATTCCACTTTATTAAAAAGTTATAAAATGAGTTTATTTTTGCAAGTATTAATTCAAATTATTACGCTTTTATATAGTTACGAAAATACATTTAATTTAAACTCCTTTTTACTAATTCTTGATAGCGTTGAAAATAACTGTGATATGCTATCTCTTCTTTTATTATTCATAGGTTCAATTTATAAAGATCTTGGTTTAAAACAAAATGTTGATTCCTGTGTTTTTTGTTCTAATAAAAAGAATATAGTTTCGTTTTCTCTCGATGATGGTGGATTTATTTGTTATAACTGTTTAACAAAAAAGAATTCTCTCCTCAAAAAAGATAACACCGACCTATTTATTTTTAAATATGCTTTTAGTAATCAAATTACTGAATCTTTATTACATCGAAAAGTTCCTCTTGACTCCGGAATAATTATCCTTAAGCAAATTTCTAGTTATCTACAAGAATATTTTGGAGTTGAAAAGTTTACAAGCATTGATACATTTATTAATTACCTCATAAACAAAAAATAAATATAAATAATTGAGATATAATACTATGGAGGTTTATTATGGTCAAAAATAGTTCAAATACATCATTTCAAGAGATTACAACACACTTATTATCATCTGGTTTTATATATCAAGGCAGTGAAATATACGGTGGATTAGCCAATAGTTGGGATTATGGGCCTCTTGGAGTGCTTTTAAAGAACCATTTAATAGATATTTGGATTAAAAAGTTCGTTAGAAGTATAGATTATAACGTATTAATTGATCCTGCTATCATTATGAATCCAAATGTTTGGAAGGCAACAGGCCATATAGATAACTTTAATGATCCCCTAGTTGATTGCAAAAAGTGTCACTGTAGATATAGGGCTGATGAATTAATAAAAAATCAAGTAAAAGATATTGAAGTTGAAGGAAAATCAAATGATGAATTACATGACCTTCTAATCAAGCATAATATTAAATGTCCAAATTGTGGTTCATCCAATTTTACTGATATTAAAAAATTTCAAATGATGTTTAAAACATTTTTAGGAGTTACAGAAGATACATCATCTACTGTTTATCTTAGACCTGAAACTGCTCAAGGCTGTTTTGTTAACTTTAAAAACGTTATGAGAACAACACGAAGAAAACTCCCTATTGGAATATGTGATATTGGTAAAGCATTTAGAAATGAAATCACGCCTGGTAATTTCACTTTTAGAACAAGAGAATTTACACAAATGGAACTTGAGTTTTTCTTTAAACCAGGCGAAGATAAAAAGTGGTTTAATTTTTATAAAGAATACTGCATGAATTTTGTCAATGAAATTGGACTTAAAAAAGAAAATATTAGATTTAGAGATCATTCAAAAAAAGAGCTTGCTTTTTATTCAAAAGGAACTACTGATATTGAATACAAATTCCCTACACTTGGTTGGGGTGAATTAATGGGTATAGCATCCAGAGGTTCATATGATTTAGAACGTCATCAAAAAAGTAGTGGTGAAGATTTAAATTATTTAGACCCAGAAACTAATACTAAGTATATTCCTCATGTAGTTGAACCGTCATTTGGTTTAGATAGATTAATCCTAGCATTATTATGCGACTCATATAAAGTTGAAGAATTAGAAAATGATTCGCGAATTGTTTTGGCACTAGATTATCGCATTGCACCATATCAAGTTGCCGTTATGCCACTATCAACTAAATTAACTGATGCTGCTAAGAAAATATTTGATAATATCAAGGAATACTACGATGCCATCTTTGATACAACTGGAAGCATTGGTAAGAGATATCGTCGAGAGGATGCTATTGGTACTCCACTTTGTATTACTTACGATTTTGACTCAGAGAACGATAATAAAGTAACTGTCAGAAATAGAGATAGTATGGAACAAGAAAGAGTAAATATAGAAAATCTTAATGAATATATACATTCTAAAATCTTTAAATGACTGAAATAAATACAATCTTCAAGGATGTTATCGATAACTCCAAAATACTTGATGTTGTTTCTCATTATCTTGGAGATACTACTATTAAAAAGCAAGGCAAGAATTATGTTTGCTTATGCCCCTTTCATAATGACAATCATCCTTCTATGTCGCTAGACCCTTCCAGGAATATTTTCCACTGTTGGTCTTGCAACGAAAAAGGTGGTGTTCTAGAGTTTGTAATGAAGTATAAAAAACTCTCTAAAATAGATGCATTAAAAGAACTTGCAAGTATATCTAATATTTCTCTACCAGATAATCTAAGTAAAGTTCAAAGTGTATCTAAAAGTTCAAAATATCAAGAAGAAATTAATTTACTAAAAGATCTATCTAGTTTCTATCAACTTATGCTTTCTACTAAGTTTGGAGAGGATGCAAAGAAGTATTTATCTACAAGAAAACTCGATGAGGACATAATTAAGCATTTTGAAATAGGCTTTGCACCTATTGATTCACATAAATCAATCGAAGCTCTTGAAAAAAAATATTCAATTCCTGTCTTTGAAAAAGCAGGTGTACTCTCTTCATCAAAGACTCTTGAGGATAGAATGTTCAATAGAATTATTTTCCCTTTAAAAGACGAATATGACAATATCATAGCATTCTCAGGAAGAAAGATAGATAATAGTGATTCAGCAAAATATATTAATTATCCAGATACTGTTCTTTTTACAAAAGGCGACCACTTATATAATTATTCTGAAGCAAAAAACGAAGTTAAGAAAACTAATTACATATACTTAGTTGAGGGATACATGGATGCTATTGCTTACTATAGGGCAAACATAAAAGCAGTAGTTGCTTCAATGGGTACCGCTCTTAGTGAAAATCAAATCAGATTAATTAAAAAATTAAATGTGGAGGTTAGATTATCTTTTGATAGTGATATCCCTGGTCAAACTAATCAATTAAAAATAATGAATCAGCTTTTATCAAATAACATTAAAGTAAATTGTGTACGTCCCTTTATAAAACATAAAGATGCTGATGAAGTGTTTTTTGATGGTGGAGAAAAGTTGCTTTCTGAGTTATCATCCAAATTAATTGATCCATTTCTATTTTATCTTGCTTTTACACTTCGCGGAAGGAAAGAACTTGATGATTCAAATGAGATTAATACATTTATTAATAATTCAAAACCTTACTTTGTAAGGCTAGATGAAATTAGCAAAGTAAAAAATTTAGAAATTTTATCTAAAATTACAAAGATAAATACTGAAGAATTAAAGTCTCTTTTCTTACCTAAAAAGAAAGAAACACCAATTCCACAAGAAAACTTCATCCCATACCAATATAATAGAAGAAATAACTTTGATCCAAATGCAGGTCTTATTAATAGAATCGATAAAACCTATAATCCTAACGATATTGATTTAGCAAGATATGAGATAAAAAGTTTTTCAGAAACTGAGCAGTTTAAAAAATATAATGTACAATCTTTGATTTACAACAATGAGGTAGAATTAATCACTAATTGTTTCTATTCAATTGAAGCAGTTGAAATACTTAATAGAGAAAAATATGTTTTTAATTTTTCACCTTTCAACGATCTTTTCTATTTAATTAGTTATATATATCAAACTAGTCTGAATAATTCATTTAATAGTGAAATGTTTGAGCAATTAATAGATGCTTTGAATTCAAATGAAAATAACCAAGAAAACCAGTTTGAAGGAATAGAACTTTCTGATATAACATTTAATAAAGATATCCCTGTGTTAAACTTAGAATATCTTAAAAACTATATTAATAAATTTTTGATTTTCGCTTCTTCTAATTTTAGTGATTTTAATTCACTTAATTTTTCTAAATCTTTGGATAAAGTTTCTAAAATGAAGAATAAGAAAATTGCTGTAAAAAGTTGATTTTTTTTATTTTATAAATAAAATAGATAGATGTGGGGAAAAATATGAAAAAAGAAAAAGATACAATTAAAGACAATTTATCACCAAAAGAACTTAATGCACTTGAGAAGAAAAGAAAAAAAGAGGAAAAACTCGCTCAAAAAAAAGTAAAAAGTATGAATCCTTTTAAGAAGATAAAAGATACCATTTTTGGTAAAAAAGAAAAAAAAGAAGAAACAGAAGTAGAAGTAGTTTCAAAAGAGAAACCTGCTAAAAAAGAAGTTTCAAAATCGACTAAAACAGCTAAGCAACCAAAAAAGGAAACTAAGGTTTCTGGTAATGAAATAAAAAAAGAAGTAAAGAAAGATAATACTAAAGAGACTAAAGTAGTGAAAAAAGTGGCCAAGAAAGAAGAAAAAGCTTCAAAGCAAAAAATAATTAATACAGTTGAGAAAAAAGAAGATAAAAAAACTGAGAAAAAATCCGAGAAAAAGGAAGTAAAGGATAATATTAAAGAATCTAAGAAAACAAGTAAAAATACTAGTTCAAAGGAAACAAAGGCAAAATCAGGCACAAAAAAGAGTACTAAAAAAGAAGATTTTGATGTTGAAGAAGATCCAAATATTACTCCAGATCCATTTGATGATGAAATGGAAGCACTCAGCCGTAAAGAAGAAAATGATGATGTTATTGATAAAGAATTTTATGAATATGTTAAATCATCTCAGGGTAAGAAAAGTTCCAAAGCAAAAACTGTAAAAGAGTTGATCAATTCTGGTGAAGAACTATTAACTCTAGATAAAGTAAAACTAGAACTACTTAAAAAACATGAAACAAAAAATAAACAATATTCATATGATGAAATAAATAAGTTTATTTCTAAATTTGATCTTACTGATGATGAAACTGATGATATTTTTAGATTTGTAACTGAGAATAACTTACTTGATGATAAATCTTCAGAAGTTGACTATCTAAAAGAGGAAGAGGAAGATATTGATGATTTGGATGATGAAATTTCATATACAGCTTTTGATAATAAAAATGCTGACCCAGTTAAACAATATCTAAGATCACTAGGTAACTATGAAGTTCTTAAAACAAAAGAAGAGGAAGTTGAACTTGCTAAAAGAGTTGCAGAAGGTGACCAAGATGCAGTCGATGAACTTGTTCAATGTAACTTAAAACTAGTTGTATCAATTGCAAAGCATTATACAAATCGAGGAATGGATTTACTTGATTTAATTCAAGAAGGTAATCTTGGTTTAATCAAAGCTATTAAGAAGTTTGATTATGAAAAAGGATTTAAGTTTTCTACATACGCAACATGGTGGATTAGACAAGCAATAACTCGTGCTTTAGCTGACCAAGCAAGAACTATAAGAATCCCAGTTCATATGGTTGAAACTATAAATAAGATTTCGCGTTCACAAAGAAGACTTGTTCAAAAATTAAATAGAGATCCAACGCAAGAAGAAATTGCTGAAGATTTAAATATTCCAAATCTTACTCCAGATAAAATTAGGGATATTCAACTTATTGCACTTGATCCTGTTTCACTTGAAAAACCTGTTGGTGAAGAAGAAGACTCCCATGTTGGGGACTTTATTGTTGATAAAGAAAATCAGCTACCAAATGAATATGCTAATCAAGTTTTAAAATCTGAAAGAATCAATCTTGTTCTTGACCAATTCTTAAGCGATAGAGAGGCAAGAGTTATTAGACTAAGATACGGACTTGAAGATGGTAGGACGCATACACTTGAAGAAGTTGGTAAGGAGTTTAATGTCACAAGAGAACGTATTAGACAGATAGAAGGAAAAGCAATTAAAAAGTTAAGGCAGCCTTCTAAATTAAAATATTTAAAAGACTTTAGATATGACCTTTAGTTTAACTAATCGGTTAAAAGAATCTCTTGAATTATTACCAAAAACACAATCATTGTTAGATATCGGTGCCGATTGTGGTTTTTTAGCAATCTCTTTTGAAAAAAAGTGTAGCAAAGTCTATGCTTCCGAAAATAAAAAAGGTCCATATAATTCTTTAGTTAGCACAATAAAAAAGAATGATTCATCAGTAATCCCTTTATATGGTGATGGACTAGAGATTCTGCCTAATGATGTAGAAACTATATCTATTTTAGGTATGGGAGGATTAACAATAAATAGAATATTAACTAAAAATATGGACAAATTAAAGAACATTAAATATATTCTTGTTTCTCCTCAATCTTCAATACATCTAACAATTAAAACACTAAATGATTTAGGATATAAAAATATAAAAGGCAAATATATTTTTGAAACAAGGTATTACCCAGTTTTGCTCTATGCAAAAGGGAAAGAAGAGCTTACTGATTTAGAACTGTTTTTTGGAAAGGTTCCATTCAACAATAAAGATGAAAATTTAATTAAGTATATTGATTCAGAAATAAATAGATATACCAATATTGGATACAAACTAACTAAAAGAAATTTATCAATGTATAATATCTTCATTCAAGCTAGGGAGATATTAAAAGTTGATGAATCTGAAAGAGAAAAATAGAAACAACATTATTCTTTATAAAGAAACAAAAGACGAAAAATATAAAGAGATAATTATTGCTGAAAACAGGAAATTATCCCTACTTATTTTTAATAAATACAAAGAAATGTACAAAATTAACTCCCCTGTTTCACTAAATGACCTTAAATATGACCTAATTCAAGAGGGAGACTTAGCTTTATCAATTGCAATTGACGAATATGATGTAAATAAGGGTATTGAATTTTCAACCTACGCATATAAGGTTATTGAAAATGCC
>CACYDF010000035.1 GCA_902773085.1 uncultured Erysipelotrichaceae bacterium | reverse complement strand
TAAAAAGAGAATGAAAGAATTTGGAAAAGTTCAAGTACCACAAGATGCATTTATTGCAATTCTTAAAGTCGATGATTCCCCTAATTAAAGATGGTTATTATTCATTAATATTTTAGCCTTTTATAATATAATTAATTTGTATGAGTTTTCATCTTTTTTCTTCAAATCATGTTATAGATATTCCAAAAGGTAAAAAGACAAATGAAGTCTTTGATCCTTTTACATATGAACCTAAATGTGTATATGTTCCTATTACTGATAATAATAGACAGTATCTAGATAAAGTATTAAGAATAAATGATGTAGTTAAGAAAGGTAAAGTTATAGGAAGAGAAAAAGTTACTAATTTTCCATATTATTCTCCAATAAGTGGACGAATAAAAGAGATTGTTGAGATGCCTTTTTCTGATTTTACTTTTAGAGAATGCTATAAAATCGAAAATGATTACCTTTCTGAGTGGGATTTAGAGAGCGAATTAACAAATCCTGACAGTTATTCACGTGGAGATATCTATAATTTCATTAAAAATAGTGGAATTGTTGAAAGAGATAGCAATTTCAAACCTATTTATAAGCTTTTTGAGCCTGAATTTAATATTCATACCTTAATTATTAATGCAATTGAGTATAATCCGTATTTAGGAGTTGAGAATTTATTTACTGCAAATAATATTGATTATATATATTATGTAATTCCATTTTTAAAAAGATTATCTGGAATTAATAGATTTATTATTTGTATTAATCCGTCTCAAAAAGTTTTAGAAAGTAAAATCATAGCATCGAAAAAATCATACAATGATATTTCTTTTGAAATTAAAAAAGTTGATGATGCTTATCCATCATTTAACAGCCGAAATTTAGTCAGAAACTTTTCTAAAGAAAGATATAATTTAGTTCCTCAAGAAATAGGTTATTCAGTGATTTCTTTATTTTCACTTGAGATGTTAGGAAGGTTTTTATTTGAAGGAAAGAGGCCTGATTTATTTTGCTATGACCTAGTTGGAGAAGTCAAAAATCCGACTTTTGTAATTGCCCCTTTTGGAATCCTTGCTTCAAATATTGTTAACATCATTGGGCAAGGGACAACTTATAATGAAGATAATTTATTATATCTAGAAAGTGATCCTATATCTGGACTTCCACATTCAAATTTAAACTATATTCTTTTCCCCTCGTCAAAAGGAATTATAGTAACCAATAAATATAAGAAAAAAGTTTATTCTTGCATTAATTGTGGTAGATGTATTGACGTCTGCCCTAGTGATTTAATACCAGTAAAAATTTATAAGTGTAGTAAGAAAAATAGTATTAAAAAATTAGAGAAATTAGATATAAATAAATGTAGTGGATGTGGTAATTGTTCATATGTCTGCCCTAGTAATCTTGAACTTACCTCTACTTGTGTAAATGCAAAGTTAAAACTAAAGGATTAAGTATGGAAGCAGTAAGGTTTGGATATAAAGAAAAGTTATCGACAAATAGAATTAATCTTGAAATATTTGCATGTACTATCATTCTTTTAATGACTAGTATGCTTAAATATTTATTTGTAGATATCAACTTTAGTAATATTGACAACTTTGATTATATGCTAAAAGTTTTATATATATTCCTTATTTCAGTTTCTTCATCTGTCTTATGGGACTTCTTATTTTACATATATAAACTATTTGGTAAGAAAAAGATTTTTTTTAAAGAATATCTGTTTAAAGTATATTCTTCTTTTAGTTTTGTAAGTGGTGGTATTATTGCTTTATTATTACCTATTGGAATAGAGCTATATCTAGTTCCTTTAGTTACATTTATTTCAATAGTTATTGGTAAGTTAGCTTTTGGTGGATATGGTAATAATTTAATTAATTCATCTCTTCTTGGTATTGTTGTTGTAGGCCTTGTTTTTAATCCTTCTTATTATCTAGGTAATGTTAGAGAAGATATTACTTCAAATATTGAATTAATCACAACTCCTTTATTTGAAACAATTTCTTTTCCAGAAACATTTAATAATCTCTATAATTCATCTGCTATTAACCTTACTCAAATATTTAATGGTTATTATCTTGGTGAAATAGGAACGACTAATTCATTTGCTTTATTAATTATTTTTGTTTATCTATTAGGTAGTCGGATTAACGATTTAAGATTATCTGTTACTTATTTGTTAAGTTATTTCATTTTTTCTTTACTTCTTTTTGGTTTAAGTAAAAATAATTTATCAATGCTGTTACATAATTCTTTTTCATATGTAATTGTTGGGCCTATTTTATTTATGAGTATATTTATTATTCCTGATTCTGTTACATCACCATTAACTAGAGGTGGTAAAGTAAGTTATGCCCTAATTATGTCTCTTGTTACATTCTATTTAAGATTATTATTTAATTCTACTTACTATATCTATATTGGAGTTCTTGGAATTAATCTTATTTCAAGTATTATTTCTAGATATATTGCATATAAAAGAAATACAAAATTGGAGTATATTTCTTTAATAGTTTTATCTACTGTTAGTATTGCTTCAATTTTTGTCTATTTATGGTTGAAAAATATGCTTTTCTTTCAACTATAATTAATAATAAAATAGTATAGGGAGAAAATAATGATAAAAGTTTTAGAAAATATCAAAGGAAAAACTGCTTTATCGCTTTTAAGTGATGAAGAAAAGAAAAAATACTATTGTGTATGTATAAATGGGCATCTTAAAGACTTAAATTACACGTTTAAATCAAATGAAAAGACTACTTTAGAGTTTTTAGATATTACAAATCAAGAAGCATCGCGTATTTATGAGGCTAGTTTTAGATTTTTGATCATTTTAGCCTTAAAAAGTATAAATAAGGACTACGATGCAAGGTTTTTTTACAATATTTCAAGGGGAACATTTGTAAGAATCTACTATAAAGATAAGGAAATGAAGATTACTCCTGACTTTGTCGAGAACTTAGAACCAGTAATAGAAGATATTATTAAAGAAAACATTATTTTTGAAAGACATAAGATTGCACTTGATGAAGCAATAAAAAGATATAAAGAAGAACATCTTTCTGATAAATTAAATCTTTTAAAATATCGTGAAGAAGACTTTGTTCACTATTACGAAGCAACATATAGAAAATATACATATATAGATTATTTATATTCTCCACTTGTTCCTTCTTCATCATATTTAAAACACTATACATTAAACTACTTAGCACCTGGAATAATTGTTCAACTTCCTAGACCAGAACTTAAAGGAAAAATTGCACCATTTATCGGGGAACCTAAATTTGAAAGTATGTTAATTTCTTCTTCAAGATGGGCTGAAAAAGTCAAGCTTGATACTGTCTATAATATTAATTCATTTATTAAAGAAAAATCACCTTTAGGATTAATCAATATTTCAGAGACAAAAATCAATGGAATGTTAACTAGACTTGGTGATGAAATTGAAGCAAGGAAAACAGTAAAACTAATATGTATTGCAGGACCATCATCATCGGGAAAAACTTCATTTGCAAATAGACTTACATATGAACTAATGTCAAGAGGAATTAATTCATTAAGATTATCACTTGATAATTTCTATTTGCCAAGGAAAGATAGACCAAAAAATTCAAATGCAGATTCCTTGGAAGCATTTGATATTGAACTATTAAATAAAACATTACTTCAATTAATGCAGTTTGAAACTGTTTCTCTTCCTAAATATGATTTTACAACTGGAGAAAGAACTATATTATCTAAAGCCAAGATTAGTCCAGAACAAGTGATTATTTTAGAAGGCATTCATGCATTAAATGAAAAGATGACATATTTAGTTTCAACTATTGAAAAATATCTAATCTATATTTCTCCACAACCTCAAATAAATGTTGATAATCATTCTCCAATTCCTATTACTGATATAAGGTTGTTAAGAAGAATATCTCGTGATAGTAGGACTAGAAATACATCTGCAAGTTCAACTTTAGCATACTGGCATGTAGTTAGAGATGCTGAATTTAAATATATATATCCTACACAAGAAAATGCTGATTTTATCTTTGATTCATTTACTCATTATGAACTTTGTGTAATTAGAGATATTGTTTTACCACAACTTGAAAAAATAACTCAAGATGATCCGAGTTATTTAACTGCACAAAGATTAATTCATACTGTTAAATATTTTTCACCGATTAGTTCAGAAGATATCCCATGTAATTCTTTAATAAGAGAATTCATAGGTGGTACTTCTTTTAAAGATGCTGTTTAATATATGATTCTTTTTATTTTATTTATTATTTCTACATTAAGTTTAACAAGTTTTTTTGAATATTTAATTTACATAAATATCGGCCCTAATTTTTTATGGTTAGGTATCTTTTTTATTATTCCAATCTTTTTAGTTTTAATTGGTTTATTTATTGTTTTCTTAGCTTTATGGTCTATGTTTTTATCTGATAAATATATTCCTAGTAAACCAAGTAAATTTTACTATTCTTTAGTTAGAAATTTTATCTATGTTATTTTTAGACTTTTTAGAATAAATGTACATCAAGTAAATCAAGATAAAATTGCAGGAATTAAGAATGCTTTATTTGTATCTAATCATGTTTCTGATTTTGATCCAATGCTTCTTATTTGGTTATTAAAAAAACAGGCTTTAGTATGTGTAAGTAAACCACAAAATTTCAGAATTCCAATAGGTGGTAAATTTATTAGATATACTGGCTTTATCCCTGTTGATAGAGATAATCCAAGAGAAGCAATTGTTGCAATAAAAAAAGCATGCAAAGTTATTACTAATAAATATGGTTCAGTATATATTGCACCAGAGGGAACTAGAAATAAGACTGATACTCCTTTATTACCAATGCATGCAGGAAGTTTTAAAATTGCAGTTGAAACAAAAGCACCAATTGTTATAGTTTCTATTAGAAGAACAAAAGAAATTACCCAAAAATTCCTTTTTACTAGCAAAGATGTGTATGTAGATTACTTAAAAGTGCTTAATTATGAAGATTATAAGGACTTAGATACTATTGAAATTAAAGATATTGCTGAAAAATTGATAATTGAAAACTTAAATAATCAGTAATTTCTTTCTAATATTATTTATATCAAGAAGTTCAATAAGATTTTTTCCATTATTTATTTCTTCATCTTCATAGATATTAAATAAAGATGAAATAATCTTTTCTTCATTTGTTTTAGGGTTTAAATAATTTGATTTATTATATCCGTGATAGTGTTCTTCAATAATGGAAAGGAGATATCTTCTTGCAAGAATTAAAATAGAATCTTCAATCCAAAAATGAAGATTCTTAACTTTAATATTTTTATTAATTAGTGATAATAAGAATAAAAGTCCTTCTTCTTCATTATGATGAATATCTGCAAAAACATAATCATACTCTTTCAAGTTATTTGATAAAAAACTAATAGCATCTTCATTAACTATTTTTATTTTATTTGAATTAGAAAAGTAAGGAAGAATATGTTTATTAAATAGTTCTATAACATTTTTATTCTTTTCAACAATTGTAATACTTCTTACTTTATCTAAGTTACTAGTCATATATTGATAGTATCCTAGTCCTAACCCAAGAGTTAATACATTTCCACTAGCTTGATTAATACTTTTTTCCATCGTATTTATTTCATATGGAGTAATAGACATCCAAGTAGTATCATTTTCTAGTAATGAATAGTAATTAACTTGTTTATTGAAAAAACCTACATGGTTTATTTCGAAGTCAGAATCAAGATTGACTTCATCAAAAAGAAATGATTCATATTTATCGTAATAATTAGTAGTTAGAGTAAAATTATTATACTTAATATTCTTGAAAGGAATATTCATATAATATGGATTATTTAAATATTTCTTTTCATCAAGAAGATGGAAAATATTAATCTTATTCGAGTTAATTAAAGTTAGCAACTCATTAGTATTAATAGAAATTTCACTTTTATTCATTAAAAGAGAAAAGTACTCGCTGCCCTTTTTGTCAGTTAAAAAATCACTTTCCTCAATTAAGTCATAATAATCATTTAATATTAAAGAATAGAAGTCACTGGCTTCTAAATTTAAATCTCGCTTATCAAGGATTGAATTTAGTTTTTCTTTTCCTTTTGAATCTAAAGAAATCTTCATATTCTTATTTTATCATTTATACTATTGAAAATAACTTCCTATGGTTTAGAATAATTATTGTCAGGGCTATGGCGAAACTGGTACACGCGCTAGAATCAGAATCTAGTTTTTAGGGGTTCAACTCCCCTTAGCCCTATTGTTGAAAAGATTCTAATAAAGAATATAAGAAAGAAAAAGTATCAATAATAACAAGTAAGAAATTAGATTTTTTGTATAATACTTATGTATGGAAAAAGAGATATTAGTATTTGATGTTGGTACTCAATCAATTCGTGCAACAATCTTTGATAAACTTGGAAAAGAATTAGCAAGTGTAAGTGAAATATATAAAGTCCCATTCCTATCTCCTAAAAAAGGAGATTGTGAACAAGACATCAATTTTTATATTGATAAGATGGCAAAGCTATCTTTATCATTAAAAGAAAAAAATCCAAAAGTTTTTTCTCTAATTAGCGGAGTAGTAATTGTTGATATTAGAGATTCTAGTTTAATACTTGATAAAGATATAAAACCAATTAGAAATGCTATCTTATGGCTAGATGAAAAAAGAATACCATTAAATGGAAAAAACTTTTCAATAATTGAAAAACTTATATTCAAATTAATCGGTAAATGGGAAGTAGTTGTTAAAAATTCGGAAAGAACTCCTTGCCAGTGGTTAAAAGTTAATGAGAAAGAAAATTATGAAAAGATGAAATACTACATTCCTCTTGGTGCATATTTCAATTACAGACTAACTGGTAACTTGATTGTATCAAGTGCTGATTGTATTGGCCATTTCCCAATTAATTTCAAAACAGGGAAATATTATTTTAAAGGGCATCCAATGAATTCAGTTTTTGGAATTCCAAGAAATGCACTTGTTCCACTTGTTGAGCCTGGATCAATAATTGGAAATATCACTAAAGAATTTTCATCTCTTTCAGGAATTAAAGAAGGAACACCCCTTTTTGCATCAGGTTCTGATAAGGCAAATGAAACTTTAGGTAATGGAAGTATATCTCCAAATACTTGTTCAATATCTCTAGGTACTGCATGCACTGTTGATGTCTGTTATTCAAAATATAAAGAAGCATATAAGTTTTTACCAAGTTATAAAGCACCATATGATGGTGACTACCATTTAGAGTTACAAGTCTATTCTGGTTTTTGGTTAGTCTCTTGGTTTATTAAAGAATTTATTACTGAAGAAGAACTTTCTCTTGCTAAAAAAGAAAACATCTCAATAGAAGAATATTTAAATAGACAAATGGATTTAATACCACCTGGAAATGATGGACTTGTTTTACAACCATATTGGTATCCAGCACTAGAAAGACCAGATGCCAAAGGAATGATTAGTGGATTTTCATTTTCACATAATAAATATAATTTATACCGTGCAATAATTGAAGGAATTGCATATTGCCTTCTAGCAGGATTAAAACAAATATTAAAAAGAACGCATAAAAAAATAGATACTATTTATATTAGCGGCGGAGGATCTCAATCAGATATTATCTGTCAGCTATTTGCAGATGTATTTAATATAAGAGTAAAAGTAAGTAAAGAAAAAGAAGTGGCTTCTTTAGGAGGTGCTATTTCTGGTTTCTTAGCAATGAAAGAATATTTAACTCCACAAGAAGCCATTAAGAATATGGTAAGGCATGAAAAAGAATATTTCCCTAATAAAGAAAGACATAATAAATATTTTTATGTATATAAGAATATCTATTTAAAAATGTATAAAAGAAGTAAGAAATTATCTTTATATGCTAAAAAAGTAAGTAACTTAAAATAGTATTATAGTATTAACTTAGTCACCTGTTGAATTATACATAACTGAGTGTGGACCAAATAACCAACTTGAATCAAATCCGCTTGGGACTTGAGTAGGTAAAAAAGGAACATGAAGTTCAAGACTTGTACAACCATAAAATGGTCCAGTCTTTTCAACTTCAACATCAGTTTTACCACCAAAAATATTTGTTCCTCTAATAAACTTTGATGGTTCATAATTGCCATCAATCGTAGTTACTGTTTGAGGAATAACTAGTTTTGCAAGTGATCCGTTATTTCTAAAAGCTGATTTACCAATAGCCTTTACTGAATTTTGGAGATTGAATCTCATATTCGGAAAATAAACACTATCAAATGCATAATCTCCAATCTTAATTGAATACTGGCTATCAGAAAGAATTGAAGAGTTTTTACAACCGCAAACAAGAGTTAAGTTTGTATTTGAGTTCTCTTTTCTATAAGCACAATTACCAAGGATTAAATATGTACCAGCCCTATTTCCATATGTTTCAGATTTAGATTTAATGGCAGAGAGATTTGGCATACAAGAAAGTGCACCTGGTTTAATTTCCATTATTGATGTTGGAATAATTACTTCTTGAATTGATGAATAGGCAAAGGCCTTTTCACCAATTACTCTTACTCTTTCATGTAAAGATAACTTTTTGATTTTTTCTAGTCCATAGAAGGCACCATCGAAAATCTCTTCAACATATACATTGAATTTTGTTGCATCATCAATTATTAGTGGAAAAGTTGAAAAATCTCTCCATGCACAAATAATTCTTGCAAATTCTCTTTTCTCTTCTGTCGCTGGATCAGTATATGTATCAATTTGATACATGTAATTATTTGCATTTGAAATAAAATAAGTATTCTGTGCATTTCTATGCCTATCTTGAGAACCAAAGAAAACATTCTCAAGTGAATATAAATATCCATATGATACTCCAAAATAAGTTAGAGTACTTGGTAGTTGTAAGTTAACTAAAGTAGAAAGGCCATCAAAACAGTGATCAGATAAAGTAGTATAACCAGTTGGTATAACAAGAGTCTTTAAATTATTACAATCATAAAAAGCATCAGGTGCAATAGTAGTTACATTTTGATCATTTAGTTTTTGTGGTAATAAAAGGTTATTTATTTTCGTATCAAGAATTCCAGTGATTTCATTGTTTTCATTAGTTATGAAGAATTCTTCATTACTAACAACAGTAACATCTACACTTGCAGTAAGATTCTTTTTTCTTTCACGATTTTCAGCTATTAGTGTAATTGTTGTTTTACCACTAATCTCATTAGCTTGAACAGTTCCTGATTCACTAACTGATATTAGACTAGTATCAGCTGGTTGCCAGATAAACGTTTCATTAGATTCAGGTTTATCAAGATAGTATTCTAGAATAGTTGAACCACCAACATGCAAGACTATTTCTTCAACTGAAAAAGATAGTTCACTTGCAATAATTGAATCAGCACTAGGAACATAATCAGGCATTACTAAACAAGAATTTAAAAAAGCAAGACCATAGGTAAGTGATAAGAAAATGTGTTTTTTATATTTTTTTGCCATA
The DNA here is from genome assembly GCA_902773085.1 of uncultured Erysipelotrichaceae bacterium. Lineage (GTDB taxonomy): Bacteria > Bacillota_I > Bacilli_A > RFN20 > CAG-288 > Enterosoma. The sequence goes on along the minus strand of CACYDF010000035.1, from coordinate 395 downwards.
CAAAACCTTTTAATAATTATATCATTTTAGATAAATAATAAGTGTGTATTTTTCCTTATACATTATATAAAGGGCGAAAAAATTGTAATAATAATATAATAACAATAATTTTTTTTGGAAAGCAGTATAAAAAACAAAGGTATTTGCAATGTAACTAAATCGATGGAATAAACGCAAAAAAATATTGACTATAAGTATTCTTTTGATATAATTTTTAATGTTGTGTATCGGGTAATTATATATTTTTTTGCGACAATCACAAAACGCCCGGACTAGTGGATATAAATGGAGGAATTTAAATGCCAACTATCAATCAACTTGTTAGAAAAGAAAGAAAGCAACACACTTATAAGTCAAAAGCACCTGCTCTTGGCAAAAGGTGGGATTCTTTAAAC
>CACYDF010000034.1 GCA_902773085.1 uncultured Erysipelotrichaceae bacterium | reverse complement strand
GTGTATGGGTTTATAGCTCAGCTGGTTAGAGCGTTACCTTCACACGGTAGAGGTCAGCAGTTCGATCCTGCTTAAACCCATGTGCCAACTTAGCTCAGCTGGTAGAGCAACTGATTTGTAATCAGTAGGTCGTAGGTTCAAGTCCTATAGTTGGCAAGTTGTTATCTCAATCTCTTGGGCAATAAATTTTGTAGTTTATTGCCTATTTTATTACTTAGAGAAATAGGTATTTCATTATAATTTAAAAAATAATATCCATCTTTTAAATTAAGATTAGTAGATAATTTTTCACCATTAAAATATTTAGTTGCATCTTCTAAAGAAATATTAATTGAAGGATATTTATCTCTAATATAGGTATTAAATTCATGAGTATACTTATGCTTATTATAAGTATCATCATCTAATACTTTTATTCCAATAGATAGTAATGGAAGAGATAATAATTCTTTATACATCCTACTAACTACATAATAATTATTTTTATATTGGAAAGAAGAAATTCCTTCTACTTCTGTTAATCTAATACTAGTTAAAGGAATACTAGGTGATGCTTCTTTTTTTCTAAGAAGGCAAAAATATATTCCTTCTCCATCAAATATTCCCGGGATTAAATGGTATCCGTGTTTTCCCTTAATAATTGATTCATCTACCTTAATATCAATTACTTCATAATTATATTTAGAAATGAACTCTTCAATTTGTTCTTCATTTTCTTTCACATTAAATGAACAAGTTGAATATAAAAGTAATCCATTATTTTTTAGAAGTTTATTTGCACAACTAAGTAATTCTTTTTGAATTAATACATTAGTTTCAACTTTTCTAGACGAATAGTCTTTAATCATCTTTTTATCTTTTCTAATCATTCCTGAACCAGAACAAGGTGCATCAAGAATGACTAAATCAAATATTGAATTTAATTTTTCAATCTCTTTTACTTTACTTGAAATAGAAATCATATTCTTTAATCCTAAGCGATTAAAGTTTTTTTTCATCTCTATGACACGAGAAAAAGATATATCATTACATAAAAAAAATAAATCATCTCTTTGCAAAGATAAAGATATACTTTTTCCTCCAGGAGCCGCACATAAATCAAGAACTAATCCATTTTCTTTAACATAGTCTTTTAAATAATAAGAGATGATAGAACTTGATGCATCCATCATGTATATTGCTCCGCTTTTATTGAATATGGAGTTACCAAGGCCTTGCTCATCATGATAATAAGTTATTTCATCAAGTGGGCTTTTTCTTAGTCCTTGAATAATATTTAGATTTTCGTTTTTTACAAGATGTGATTTATTGATAATAAAAGAATGAGTTTTATTATCATTAACAGATAATAAAAATTTTTCTTTTTGATTCTTATTTAAATATGAATCGACTAAGTCTGTTATTATTTTTAAATTATCTTCTAAGCTATTATTGTGCTGGAGTGTATGATATTTTATTGTAGAGGTTGTCATTGCCTTGTCCATAATATCCATTATTTCTTTTAGATTGAAAATCGCTCTGAGTTCCACCAAAGTCAAAGTTGCTAATATTGTTACATTGATAAAAAGCATGTGATTCAATAATTGAAACTGCCTTTAAACCAACATAAGTAAGACTACTGCATGATGCAAAAGCATAAGAAGAAATAAAATCTAACCTATAAGCGACAGTAAACAATATACTTGTTAAACCAGTATTATAAAAAGCATATGCAGGAATTTTAGTTATAAATGTATAGAAAACAAAGAGAGAAATTTTTTGACAATTATAAAAGCAATAATCTCCTAATTTGTAAATTTGATCAGTATTTGTTATTGTTTCTAAATTATAGTCGCAGAAGAAGGCCCCTTCTTTTAATTCTTTATTTGCCACTTGTCCTGTAATATACAGAGAAACTAAATTTGGACATCTTGCAAAAGAATATCTTCCAATAGTTGTAAAACTATCACTATTGATAGAAATGGAAGTAAGTTGCTTAAGTCCATAATAGCAATAGTCACTAATACTTGAATAAGTGACATTACTTGAAAAATTTAAAGTCGTCACTTTAGTAAAGTTATATGAAATAGGTGCGTCTTTTGCTAAAACTGCTGGGTCATAAGTAAGAGTATAGAAGTTTTCAAGATTAGTATTACAAAAAACATATCCACTAGTTGAATTACCTAAGATTGATGTTTCTTCAAAAGTAATTTTAGCCCAGTTATAAATAGTGTTTGAATAATATAAATTTGTCAAATTATTACAATATGCAAAGGCATCTGAACCAATCTTAGTAATTTTAGATGGCAGACGAATATTTTGAAGATTCTGACAATTATAAAAAGCACGGGAACCAATACGGGTTACTGATTCAGGAATGATAACTCTTTGAATAGTTAAATTTGAATTAAAAGCATTATTACCAATGGCAACTACACTTCTTCCTGAATATGTAGAAGGAACAGTTATTTCAGTAACATCGGCATCATTTGTGTACCCAATTAAAGTATATGTTTCATCTTGATTTTGAGAAAAGACAAAATCACCTTCCCACCTTGCATATATACTAATATCTGAATAGATAGCATCATTAAAATCAAATAAATTGATATATTCTCTTTCTAAGTACCAACCTTTAAATACATAACCACCTCTTTCAAAATCTTCAGGAGGTGATACTCTTTCTCCTTCAGTTACTGTTCTAGTTGCAGTACAAAATTCACTTGAACCGACAATTGAAAAAAAAGAAACGGTGTATTTAGGTTTATTCGAATAACTATTTTGAGCATTAGATTGGTTATATAAATCAATATTAGCAGAATCAACTGAATTATCAGTTGTTGACTTAAGATTTACTTTTTCTGCAGAAGAAAAACATGAACTAATTCCTAAAGATAATAGTAAAGATAAAAAGAAAGAAGAAGTTTTTTTCATAAGTGTTTTTATTTTATCATTTAGATATTATTAATACAATAATGGCTGGAATTTAAAAGATAATCATAGTTAATAATTTCTTTATAAAGAAAAAAAGTTTGAAAAATATTATTTGCATTTTAGTGATAAAAATATATGATATATTTAACAAGCAATATATACATTACATCAAGGATCTATAATAGGAGGTCAAAATGGCAGTAATTAAAAAAGCAGTCAGTAAAAAGCCAACTACTAAAAGCGCACCTAAAAAAGAAGTTCCAAACAAGGTAAAAGAAAATCTTGAAGACATGTATGTTGTTCTTGATAATAAGAAACATCAAGTCCAATCTCAGTTTTCAAATATCTTTGCTTGTAAGGAGTATTTCTGGAAAGGGAAATTTATAAAAGGTCAAAAGGTTAAATTCATCCACGGAGATGGAAGAGAAGTTCCAGTTCATCATGCAACTAACTGCGGATATACTTTAGTTGGAAAAGCCCAAAAACTTTTTTCAGTAAGTAAATCTCTTTGTGCTAGTGGTGAAGCAAGTGATGATCAACAATATGTTTATATTAATGAACATTCTGTTTTATCTTATGTTGGAAAAGATGATACTCATACCATCTTTTTTAGAGTCTACGACAATATAAATAATAACAACAATGATAGGTGGGTTGTTATCTATATTGATTAAATAAAAAATATTTATATTTTTTAAGATAAAAAAAGTTGCTGTAGTCAATTATTGATTATAGCAACTTATTTTGTTATACTTTAAGCGATAATGGAGGCAAATAAAAATGGCATTATCTATTATTGACATTATTGAAAAAAAGAAATTCAATAAGGAACTTACAAAACAAGAAATTCAATTTTGGATTGATGGTTATTCCAAAGGTAAGATTCCTGATTATCAATCTTCAGCCCTTCTTATGGCTATTAGATTAAATGGAATGACAAAAAATGAAACATTTAATCTAACTGATGCAATGATGCATTCTGGAGAAATTATTGATTTAAGTAAGATTAAAGGTGTTACTGCTGATAAACATTCAACTGGCGGTGTTGGTGATAAGACATCTCTTTCTCTTTGTCCAATGGTAGCAGCTTTAGGATTAAAAGTTGCAAAGATGTCAGGTAGAGGACTAGGATTTACTGGAGGAACGCTTGATAAACTTGAATCCATTCCTGGCTTTTCAATTAATTTAACAAGCGATGCATTTATTAGACAAGTAAATAGTATTGGTATGTCAATTATCGGACAATCAGAATCTATTGATATTGCAGATAAAAAATTATATGCACTTAGAGATGTTACAGGCACTGTTGATTCAATTCCTTTAATTGCTTCAAGTATTATGTCGAAGAAACTTGCTTCTGGTGCTGATTGTATCTTACTTGATGTTAAATATGGTTCTGGGGCATTTATGTCTACAAAAGAAAGTGCAGAAGAACTTGCAAAAATAATGGTAGAAATTGGTACTTATTTTGGAAAGAATGTTCAAGCTGAAATTACTTCAATGAATCAACCTTTAGGTCTTGCAATTGGTAATATCTTAGAAGTTATTGAAGCAATTGAAACATTAAAAGGAAAAGGTCCAAAAGACTTTACAGAACTTTGCCTTAGTTCTGGTGCTACCATGTTATTACAAGGAAACATATTTAAAAATAGAGAAGCTGCTCGAACTGCATTAAAAGAATGTATTGCAAGTGGAGAAGCATTTAATGTCTTTAAGAAGTTTGTTGAAGCCCAAGGTGGAGATGTATCATATATTGATAATCCAAAGAAATTTCCAACAGCTTTATATAAGCATGAAATCCACTGCTTAAAATCTGGTTATATTACTTCTATCAATACTATGGCATTAGGAATAGAATCTATGCATTTAGGTGCAGGAAGAGAAAAGAAAGAAGATATTATTGATCCAACAGCTGGTATTATTTTAAATAAGAAACTTGGTGATAAAGTTGAAAAAGGATCATTACTTTTAACTTTATATACTGAAAAAGAAATTGATAAGACTGCTACTCAATCAATTAATAATTATTTTGAAATCAGTGATAAACCAATCCATGTTGGGTCACCAGTTGAAGAACTTATTACATATTCAAAAGAAAAGAAAGAATTCACAATCTTAAGTGAATAGTCTTAATTCTCATATAAAAAAGGGTTCTACTTCTAGAACCCTTTTTAATTTGTTAAATTATTTTTTTGCTTCTTGTGGTTGTTGGTTTTTAGCCATATATTCGTTATAAACTTTTTCTCTAAAGTTATAAAAAGTCTGAGCTTGATATGGACCAACATATAATAAATCTAAAATACCAAAAGTAAGCAAAGATAAAATATTCCATCCAAGGAAAGATAATACTAAGACAAAATATTGTCCTTTATATCCTTTCATCATAGCTTTACTTAAGTTAATTGCTTCTTTTGGACCTTTGGTATCATCTACATCAATAATATAAGGAGTTAGATTATAAGAGATAGCTTTTATAATACCTGGAACGATAAGAAGTAAAGACCATAATGTAGTGAAGACAAGTTGTAATACTCCAGCACCTAAACTTCTTCCATATTTTTTAAATCCCGAGAATAAATCAGCAGGAGTAAACTTTTCTGCTTTTGAGCTTTTTCTATAAACAGCATTTTGACCTACAACTAGTGGTCCAAAAACAAATATCAATATTTCAGAAGCAAAGTATAGTAAAACAGTAAAAATTAGATAACAAAGGATATGCATTCCATATCTTGCACTAAAATCTGTTTTAGCCTTTGTTTTAATTTCTTTGCGATTGATTTTCATATAAACACCTCCAATACGCCATTAATATTATACACAACAATTTGATTAAGTGAACAAAAAATTATTGATTTATCAAATAAAAAATGTTGAACATAGAATTTTATCTATATTCAACATAGTTAACTATTAATGGCGGGAGAAGAATGAATCGAACACTCAACAACGGTTTTGGAGACCGTAGTTATACCATTTAACTATTCTCCCAATTAACTTAT